>JAYVME010000210.1:0-10824 GCA_043759115.1 Betaproteobacteria bacterium
GGCCAAGCTCATTCATTCCTTTAACAAGCCTTGGCGGTATCTCAGGTTCAATAATCTTATCAAATATTCTCCGCACGGCCCCAATTGTTTCCGCGCCCATCAACAAGAAATCCACTCCAACAACTTCCATCACGCACGACCAACTGTTTTACAACTCTCGTTCCGCGTCATGACGATAAGTAAATACGGAACTGGTATAATTCCCTCCAATTTGAACGGTTCCTCGTCGACTTCGGCACCATCGGCTGAACGCGCCCTGCGCGGTTGGTGGATTATTCTGCTCGCCATGCTTATCATCTGGTGCGGCAATCTCGACTACCGCAAGTTGTCCCTCAGCGACGAAGGGCGCTACTCCGAAATTCCGCGCTATATGGCGCACAGCGACGACTGGGTCACGCCGCGCCTGAACGGCATCAAGTATTTCGAGAAACCGCCGCTCCAGTACTGGACGACCGCCGCCGCCTACCGGCTATTCGGCGAGCACAACTGGACCGCCCGACTATGGCCGGCACTGACCGGCCTGCTCGGCGTACTGCTGATGTTTTACACCGGCCTGCGCCTTTACGGCCCCGCCGTCGGACTTTATGCGGCGCTGGTGCTCGCGAGCAGCGTGCTCTATTCGGCCATGGCGCATATCCTCACGCTCGACACGGGGCTGGCGTTTTTTCTGACCGTGGCGCTCGCGGGCATCCTGCTCGGGCTTGATCCGCGCGCGGACGCCCGCACCAACCGGCGCTGGATGCATGTCGCCGCCGCCGGTTGCGCGTTGGCCGTTCTGAGCAAGGGTCTCATCGGCATCGTCCTGCCGGGCGCGGTGGTCGTCATTTACATGCTCGTAAAACGCGATTTTTCGCTGCTGCGCAAACTGCATCTCATCACCGGCGGCCTGCTTTTTCTGGCCATCAGCGCGCCGTGGTTTATCGCGGTATCGGTGAAAAATCCCGAGTTCGCCTGGTTCTTCTTCATCCACGAACATCTGCAACGCTATACCTCGACCATTCATCAGCGCTACCAGCCGTGGTATTTTTTCATCCCGATACTGGCCGCCGGCATGTTGCCGTGGACCATCACGCTGGTCGACGGGCTGATCGCTGTACGCAAACGTCTCGGCGGCGGCAAGGACTTCGATCCCGCGCTTTTCACCTTGCTGTGGGCGGGATTCATTTTTGCGTTTTTCTCGCTGTCCGACTCCAAGCTACCCTCCTACATCCTGCCGGTATTTCCGGCGCTGGCCCTGCTAATCGCACGGCGCCTGGCAACAATCGGCGGCCGCACGCTCGCCTGGCAACTGGCGCCGCTTGTACTGCTCGCGGCAGTCGGCCTCGCCGCCGTGCCCTATACGCCGCGGCTGGCTTCCGACTCGATTCCGGTCGAGTTGTACCACAATCAGATGCCGTGGCTCTATGCGGCGGCGGCAACCCTGCTTACTGGCCTGCTCATTGCGATAGGGTATGCCTGGCGTGGACAGGTGCGGTGCGCGGTCGTGGCCTGCGCGTTCGCCGGCCTCGTCACCACGCAACTGCTGGTCGCGAGCGAAGACAGCCTGTCGCCAGCGCATTCCACTTATCATCTGGCGCAGACGCTCAAACCCTACCTTAAACCGGATACGCCGTTTTACAGCGTGCGCACCTACGAGCAGACGTTGCCGTTTTATATCAAGCGCACCGTCACGCTGGTCGACTATCAGGATGAAATGGCCTATGGCCTGAAGCAGGAACCGCAGTTGTGGGTGCCGGACCTCGCCGAATTCGAGCGCCGGTGGCGCAGCCACGATTACGCACTTGCGGTGATGAGCCTGGAAGTGTACGACCAGTTGCAGCAGGCGCAACTGCCCATGCAGTTGATTGCACGCGACACCGAACGCGTTTTCGTGCGCACGCTGCCGCGCTGACCTGAAAGGATTAACCATGAACGCGACCAGTTTTTCGCTACTGATGACCGGTGTGCTGCTCAACGCCGGCGCGCAACTCCTGCTCAAGGCCGGCACCAACAGCGTCGGCGTTTTCGAATTCAGCCGCGACAACCTCGTCCCGATCGGCTGGAAACTCGCCACCGAGCCGCATATCGTCGGCGGTCTCGGCTGTTACGTCATCAGCGTAGTGGTGTGGATCATGGCGCTGTCGCGCGTCGAAGTCAGCATCGCCTATCCGCTGCTGTCGGTGGGTTACGTCGTCAACGCCATCGCCGCCTACTACCTGTTTGGCGAGGCGGTAACGCCGATGCGGCTCATCGGCATCGGCGTCATCATCATCGGCGTTGTGCTGGTCACGCGTTCGTGATGCCGGCGGTCTGTCATCGCCACGGAATCGACGCGCACGCGGCGCATCGGTTACCATGCGCATGAATTCGAGATACCCATCATGACCGCACCGATACTCTCCGTCATCATTCCGGTTTACAACGAGGAACAGATGCTGCCGCTCTTGTTCGGGCGCCTCTACCCGGCGCTCGACAAGCTGGGCACGAGCTACGAAGTGCTGTTCGTCAACGATGGCAGCCGCGACCGCTCGGCGGCGCTCCTGCGCGCGCAGTTCGAGGCGCGGCCGGACGTGACACGGGTGATATTGTTCAGCGGCAACTTCGGTCAGCACATGGCGATCATGGCGGGCTTCGAGCATTGCCGCGGCAGCCGCATCGTCACGCTTGACGCCGATCTGCAGAACCCGCCGGAGGAAATCGGAAAACTGCTCGCCGCCATGGACCGCGGCCATGATTATGTCGGATCAATCCGCCAGCAACGACAGGATTCCGCGTTCCGCCGCCATGCGTCGCGCATCATGAACTGGATGCGCGAGCGCATCACGAAAATCCGCATGACCGACCAGGGCTGCATGCTGCGTGCCTATGATAGAAACATTGTGGACGCCATCAAATCGAGCAGCGAGATCAACACTTTCATTCCGGCGCTCGCCTACACCTACGCGGGCAACCCGACCGAAGTGGAAGTCGCGCACGAGGAGCGCGCGGCCGGCGAATCCAAGTATTCGCTATATGACCTGATTCGCCTGAACTTCGATCTCGTCACCGGCTTTTCGATCGTACCGCTGCAGGTGTTTTCGCTGCTCGGCATGTTCGTCGCCGTGATGTCCGTGCTGGTTTACATCGGCGTCATCGTGCAGCGGTGGATCGCCGCGGACAACATACGTGAGGGACTCCTCGCGCTATGGGACCGCGACATCCTGCAATTCTTTCTGACAGGTCTGGTCCTGTTCGGTTTGGGCCTGCTCGGCGAATACGTCGGCCGCATCTACCAGCAGGTGCGCAGCCGGCCACGGTATCTGATTCAAGCGGTGCTTGAGAAAAAGGATGAAGGCGGAAGGATGAAGGCGGAAGGATGAAGGCGGAAGGAACATCCTGAACACCAACCCACCGCAGAAGCAGCGAGGCATGCGAACACCGCGCCAGATGTTGTTCTTCACCGTTCACCGTTCACCGTTCACCCTTCACTCATGACCTCCGCTGTCGTCTTTGCTTATCACAATGTAGGCGTCAAGTGTCTCGCGGTGCTGCTCGCGCACAAAGTCGACGTGACCCTCGTCGTCACGCATAACGACAATCCCGCCGAGAAAATCTGGTTCGACAGCGTCCTGCAACTCGCCGCCGCGCATGATCTGCCGGCGATCACGCCGGACGATCCGAATGCGCCGGACACCGTCAACCGCATCCGCGCGCTGCAGCCGGATTTTCTGTTTTCGTTCTACTACCGCCATATGCTGAAGGCGCCACTCCTCTCGATTGCGCGCAGCGGCGCGCTCAATATGCACGGCTCCCTGCTGCCGCAATACCGCGGCCGCGTACCCGTAAACTGGGCGGTCATCAACGGCGAGCGTGAAACCGGCGCCACGCTGCATTACATGACGGCAAAGCCGGATGCCGGCGATATCGTGGATCAACAAGCGGTTGCCATACTGCCCGACGACACCGCGGCGGACGTGTTTTACAAAGTGACGGCGGCGGCGGCCGGGGTGCTCGACCGCCGCCTGCCTGCGCTGATTGCCGGCAATGCGCCGCGCAAAGCGCAGGACCTGACGCAGGGCGGCTATTACGGCGCGCGCAAACCCGAAGACGGACGCATCGACTGGCGCCTGCCGGCGGCGCGCATACACAATCTGGTGCGCGGCGTGGCCCCGCCCTACCCTGGCGCATTTACGCTAATAGCCGGCAAGACACTACTGATATTGCGCACGCAGCTAGAGGTCGCGACTGCCCTGCGCGCCCAACCGCCGCAAATCCACATCGAACGCGGCGCGTGTTATGCAACATGCGCCGATGGCGTTAAACTGCGCGTCCTGGAAATGGCACTCGACGGGCAACCTTTCACCGCGGCCGATTTTCAGGCACGCTTTGGCGATAAACCCATTTTTTTTGAAACGGCAGGGTAATGAAAAAAGTACTGATACTCGGCGTCAACGGCTTCATCGGCCATCACCTCTCGCAACGCATCATCAAGACCACCGACTGGGAGGTCCATGGCATGGACATGCAGAACGAGCGCGTGTCCGACCTCCTGAAGCATCCGCGTTTTCATTTCTTCGAGGGCGACATCACGATCAACAAGGAGTGGATCGAATACCATATCCGCAAATGCGATACGGTGCTGCCGCTGGTGGCGATCGCCACTCCCGCGACCTATGTCAAAGAACCGCTGCGGGTGTTTGAACTCGACTTCGAAGCCAATCTGCCGATCGTGCGCTCGTGCGTCAAATACGGCAAACGCATCCTTTTCCCGTCGACTTCCGAGGTTTACGGCATGTGCCGCGACGGTGAGTTCGATTCCGAAAATTCCGAACTGGTGCTCGGACCGATCGCCAAGCAACGCTGGATCTACTCATGCAGCAAGCAACTGATGGATCGCGTGATCTGGGCCTATGGCTCCGAAGGCAGGCTCGACTTCACGCTGTTCCGCCCGTTTAACTGGATCGGCGCCGGCCTCGACAGCATCCATACGCCGAAGGAAGGCAGTTCGCGCGTGATTACGCAGTTCCTCGGTCATATCGTGCGCGGCGAAAACATCAAGCTGGTCGACGGCGGCACGCAAAAACGCGCATTCACCTACATCAGCGACGGCGTCGACGCGCTGATGAAAATCATCGATAACCCCGGCGGCATCGCAGGCGGCAAAATCTACAACATCGGCAACCCGAAAAACAATTACTCCGTCAAAGACCTGGCGCAGATGATGCTCGAGCTCGCGCTGACCTACCCCGAATACCGGAAGAGCGCGAAAAAAGTGCGTCTCGTCAAAACGACCGCCGCTGCGTACTACGGCAAAGGCTATCAGGACGTGCAGAACCGCGTCCCGAAGATCACCAACACGTGCACTGACCTTAATTGGAAACCACGCGTCAATATGGAAGCCGCGCTCAAGCATATTTTCGATGCCTATCGCACGCATGTGGGCGATGCACAACGGTTGATGGACTGAAAGGGCCGTGAGCGGTGAGCCGTGAACGGTAAGCGGTAAATACTGTTCTCAACCCTACACTCGGCTCACCGCGATGTTTCCGCCAACCGCTGACCGCTCACCGCTTACCGCTTACCGCTCACCGATTTCATGAAAATTGCGCTCAAAATCGACGTCGACACCTACCGCGGCACGCGTGTAGGCGTGCCGCGTCTGGTCGAATTGCTGAAGCAGTATGCGGCGGGCGCGACTTTTCTGTTCAGCCTTGGTCCCGATCACACCGGGCGCGCGATCACACGCGTATTCCGGCCCGGTTTCATGCGGAAAGTGTCGCGCACGTCGGTGCTCAAACACTATGGGATCGTGACACTGCTCTATGGCACCGCCTTGCCCGGTCCCGATATTGGGCGGCGCTGTGCCGACATCATGCGCAGCGTGCGTGACGCTGGATTCGACACCGGGATCCATACGTGGGACCACGTCAAATGGCAGGATCACGTCGCAACGGCGGATGCACGCTGGACGGCGCGGGAGATGCAGCTCGCGTACGACCGCTACGCGGAAATCTTTGGTGAACGCGCGCATGTGCATGGCGCGGCAGGTTGGCAGATGAACCGCCACGCCTATCGCCTCACGCAGCGGCTTGGCTTCGATTACTGCTCCGATACCCGCGGCACGCACCCGTTCATACCGATTTACAACGCCGAAATCATCGCCTGTCCGCAACTGCCGACCACGCTGCCGACGCTGGACGAGATTATCGGCGCTGACGGCCTCACTCCGGACAATGTGGCCGACCATATCCTGCAGCTCAGCCGCAATGCGCTGCCCACCGGCCATGTCTATACGCTGCACGCCGAACTGGAGGGCATGAAGCTTTCCCCCGTGTTCGAGCGTCTGCTTGCCGGCTGGCGCGAAGCCGGCCACGAACTCGTCTCGCTCAAAGACTATTTTTCCTCGCTCTCATTGAAATCCCTGCCGCGTCACGTCGTCACCATGGCGGAAATCCCAGGCCGGTCCGGCACACTGGCGGTGCAGGAAAAAGAGTTTCTGCCAGGTTGCGCCGGCGCGCTTGCCTAGCCGGGAAATTTACCCGACAATCATAAACAGGTTCATTATTTTAAGCGTCCATGCCAAAGCTTCCGTTTGCCGATTTCGAACTTCCCGCCACCAGCAACACGAGATTCACGTTTTCCGAGCAGCACCGCCACCCGCTCGTCATTTACTTCTATCCCAAGGACAACACACCGGGCTGCACCACCGAGGGCCAGAATTTCCGCGATTTATATCCGCAGTTCCAGAAGCTGAAATGCGCGATTTTCGGCGTATCGCGCGACAGTCTGAAGTCGCATGAGGGCTTCAAAGCCAAAATGAGTTTCCCGTTCGAGCTGCTGTCCGATGCGGACGAGACGGCGTGCAAACTCTTCGGCGTCATCAAAATGAAAAACATGTACGGCCGCCAGGTGCGCGGCATCGAGCGCAGCACCTTCGCGTTCGCCGGCAACGGCCAGCTCGCGCGCGAATGGCGCGGCATCAAAGTGCCGGGCCACGCCGCTGAAGTGCTTGAATTTGTCAAAACGCTGAAATGATGAATTTCGGAATTCACCGCAACCTAGGAGTGCCATGACCCAGCGTAAACCCGCTTCCGCAGTCACGCGCCTTCCCGCCAACGTCAAGCTCTTCGTGCTTGATACCAACGTCCTGATGCACGATCCGACCAGCCTGTTCCGCTTCGAGGAACATGACATCTACATCCCGATGGCTACGCTCGAGGAGCTCGACGGCAACAAGAAAGGCATGTCGGAAGTTTCGCGCAACGCGCGTCAGGCCAGCCGCTTTCTCGATGAAATCGTGAGCGGCAGCGAACTCGACATCGAGCACGGCATAGAATTGCGCGCGCACAACGGTGGCGACGCGTCGGGCCGGCTCTTTTTACAGACCCAGGCGATCAGCGGCGAACTGCCGGCGCGGCTGGCCAGTGGCAAAGCCGACAACCAGATCATCGGCCTCGTCAAGCACCTGCAGGAGACGCTTCCCAAGCGGCAGGTGATCCTCGTCAGCAAAGACATCAACATGCGCATCAAGGCGCGTGCGCTGGGGCTGGCGGCGGAGGATTATTTCAACGACAAGGTGCTCGAAGACACCGACCTTCTATACACCGGGACACGTGAATTGCCGGCGGATTTCTGGGACAAGCACGGCAAGGGCATGGAATCGTGGCAGCAAGCCGGGCACACCTACTATCGGCTGCACGGCCCGCTGTGCGCGAGCATGATGGTCAATGAGTTCGTGTTCCAGGAGGCCGAGCGCCCGCTCTATGCGCAGGTCATGGAACTCACCGGCAAAACCGCGATCCTGCAGACCATCAAGGACTACGCGCACCAGCGCCACAACGTGTGGGGCATAGTCGCGCGCAACCGCGAACAGAATTTTGCGCTCAATGCGCTGATGAATCCGGACATAGACTTCGTCACGCTGATCGGCCAGGCCGGCACCGGCAAGACGCTGCTCACACTCGCCGCCGGCCTCATGCAAACGCTCGAGCACAAGACGTATTCGGAAATCATCATGACGCGCGTGACCGTGCCGGTCGGCGAGGACATCGGGTTCCTGCCCGGCACCGAGGAAGAAAAGATGAACCCGTGGATGGGCGCGCTCGAAGATAATCTGGACGTGCTGAACAAGACCGACGACGAGGCTGGGGAATGGGGCCGCGCGGCGACACGCGATCTGATCCGCTCGCGCATCAAGGTCAAGTCGCTCAACTTCATGCGCGGCCGCACCTTCCTCAACAAATACCTGATCATCGATGAGGCACAAAACCTGACGCCGAAGCAGATGAAGACCATGATTACGCGCGCCGGCCCCGGCACCAAGGTCGTGGTCCTTGGCAACATCTCGCAGATCGATACGCCGTACCTGACCGAAGGCAGTTCCGGGCTGACCTACGTGGTCGACCGTTTCAAGGGCTGGGCGCATAGCGGGCATGTGACGTTGCAGCGCGGCGAGCGCTCGCGACTCGCCGATCATGCCGCCGAAGTGTTATAGAAGCGGTCTCAAAAATCCGTTGCGGCCGTTCGTACCGAGGTATCGAAGCATGAACGGCCGACGTTAATCCAAGCCAAGACCGGTTTCGCCCTTCTATACATCAGGGCGAACGGTTGAGGAATTGACCGGAGCTTACTTAGTAACGACCGGGCTCGGCGTAATTTTCAAAGCGCGTGAACTGGCCGCGGAAAGTCAGCGGCACCATGCCGATCGGGCCATTGCGCTGCTTGCCGATGATGATTTCGGCTTTGCCCTTGTCGGCGGACTCCGCATGGTAGACCTCGTCCCGGTAAATGAAGAGGATCAAGTCGGCATCCTGCTCGATCGCGCCCGACTCGCGCAGGTCGGACATGATCGGGCGTTTGTCGGTGCGTTGCTCGAGGCCGCGATTTAACTGGGATAGCGCCATCACCGGCACGTTCAACTCCTTGGCGATGGCCTTCAACGAGCGCGATATCTCCGCGACTTCCGTCGCGCGGTTTTCCGTACTGTTGCCGGTCTCCATCAGTTGCAGGTAGTCGACGATGATCAGGCCCAGCCCCGGGCCGCCCTGCTGGCGGTACAGGCGGCGCGCCCGGCCGCGCAATTCGGTGGGATTCAACATGCCGCTCTCGTCGATGAATATTGGCGCGTCGTGAAATTTGCCCACGGCATCGGTCAATTTCCGCCAATCATCATCGTCTAACTTGCCCGTGCGCATCTTGTGCTGGTCGACCCGTCCGTTCGAGCCCAGCATGCGCATGACGAGTTGCGCGGCGCCCATTTCCATGCTGAAAATCGCCACCGGCATTCCCACGGAGAGCGCGACATGTTCCGCGATATTCAGCGCGAAGGCGGTTTTGCCCATGCTGGGCCGCCCGGCGACCACCACCAGATCGCCCGGCTGCAGGCCGGACGTCATGCGATCGAGATCCACAAACCCGGTGGCAATGCCGGTCACGTCGCTCGGATTGTCGGATTTGTAGAGTGTGTCGATGCGCTCGATCACCTGCGTGAGCAACGGCTGGATTTCCGTAAACCCGCGCCCCCCGCGCGCGCCGGCTTCAGCGATCGCGAACACTTCTCTTTCCGCATTGTCGAGCAGGTCCTTGGCCGAGCGGCCCAGCGGATTGAACACCGAATCGGTGATGCCGGTGCCGACCTCGGCCAGCTTGCGCATGATCGCGCGCTCGCGCACGATTTCCGCGTAACGGCGTATGTTCGCGGCACTCGGCGTGTTCACCGCGAGCGAACCGAGATACGCCTGGCCGCCGACTTCTTCAAGCTTGGCGCTGCGCTCCAGGCTTTCGGCCACCGTCAGCGCGTCGGCCGGCTTGTTGTCCTCGATGAGCAGCGAAATATGGCGGTAGATCTGCCGGTGATCGGCGCGATAAAAATCGGCGTCCGTTAAAAGATCGGCAATTTTCTCCCACGCGCTGTTGTCGAGCAGAAGACCGCCCAGCACCGATTGCTCCGCCTCGACCGAATAGGGCGGCAGCTTCAGCGCATCGATCTGCGGATCACGGTTAATCGGGGTTACGGCCTGGGCCATGGTGGCGTCTTTCGGTATTTGCTCGGGGAGATTTTCTCAGGCCGGTCAGGCGGCGCGAAACACAAATGTCACGCTGCAATTTACTAAAAAAAAAGGGCTGTCGCCAGCCCTATTTTCGTTGCTACCCATTCTGTTTCAAATGCGCGGCTAAGCGGCTTCCCCGAGCACGGAAACGGTGATCGTAACCACGACGTCGGTATGCAAAGCGACCTTCAACTGCTGGTCGCCGACCTGCTTGAGCGGCCCCACGGGCATGCGGATGGCCGCTTTCGGCACGTCGAAACCCTGCGCTTTGAGCGCCTCGGCGATATCCGAATTCGTGACTGAACCGAATAGCTTGCCGTCAACGCCGGCCTTCTGCGCGATCTGCACCATCAACCCGTCGAGCTTGGCCGCGCGTTCCTGCGCGGCGGTCAACGTCTCAGCGTGGGCCTTTTCGAGCTCGCCACGGCGCTTTTCGAATTCTTCGAGGCTGGCCTTGGTTGCGCGCTTGGCCTTGCCGTGCGGGATCAGGTAATTGCGGGCGTAACCGTCTTTGACCTTGACGACTTCCCCCAACTGGCCAAGATTGACCACTTTTTCGAGCAATATGATTTGCATGGCAGTCCTCTTAGTGCAGATCGGTATACGGCAGGAGCGCGAGAAACCGCGCGCGCATGATCGCGTCACCCAGCTGGCGCTGGTAGCGCGCCTTCGTGCCGGTAATGCGCGCCGGGATAATCTTGCCGTTTTCGTTAATGAAATCCTTCAGGAGATCGACGTCTTTATAGTCGATCTGCTTGATCTTCTCGACCGTGAAACGACAGAACTTCTTGCGCCGGAACAGATTCTTCGCGCCGCG
>JAYVME010000211.1:0-10820 GCA_043759115.1 Betaproteobacteria bacterium
GCCAGCGGTTGTTCGCGCGATTTGCGGCGAATGACATCGATGATCTTGTGTTTGAGGATGCCGGTGAGCCAGGTTTTGGGCGAAGAATTGCCGGAAAAACGGGCGCGGCCCTCGAGTGCCGCGAGCAGGGTTTCCTGCACGACGTCCTCGGCGAGATCCTGATTGCGCAGTTGCAGCAGCGCATAGCGCAGCAGGTACGGGCGGTATTGCTGAAGATCCTGATCGCTGAGATCGGTCACGGGTGGGCTTGAATTTGCGCGGGATGCCGCAATCTACGGTCTTTTTTACCCGATCACAACCCCTGTCGCGGTCGTGGCGCCCTCTTGAAATCCGGCCTGCCGCACCGATATGTGGAGCATAGGGCCGCATCGGACATGGTCCCGATCCCACAGGAGAAATGACTATGGCAAACGTTGCACGTTACTACACGCTCGACACCGCGCTCGGCCACGACATCGACGAGGCCGCGACCCAGGCCAGGTACGCAGACGGCATACTCGAACTGAAGCTGGCGAAAAAAGCGTCGAACACCACCACGCGCATTACCATCCAGTAACACTCCCCGCCTGGCGGGAATGAGGGCGGCGGGCCGCAAGGCTTGCCGCCTTTTTTCTTGCCTGCGGTCGTGTAGAATAGTCAGCGTTTACTCCTGCGCATAGCGACCCATGGCTCTGACCGGCACCTCCGCTGAACTGAAAGCGAAAATCCTCGCCGAGGCGCTGCCGTACATTCAGCGTTTTCACGGCAAGACCATCGTCATCAAGTACGGCGGCAACGCGATGACCGACGAGAAGCTGAAACACAGCTTCGCCAGCGACGTCGTGCTGTTGAAACTCGTCGGCATCAACATCGTGATCGTGCACGGGGGCGGCCCGCAGATCGACGACCAGCTCACGAAAATCGGCAAGAAGGGCGAGTTCATCCAGGGCATGCGCGTGACCGACGCCGAGACCATGGACGTGGTCGAGATGGTGCTCGGCGGGCAGGTCAACACCGATATCGTGAACCTCATCAACCAGCACGGCGGCCGCGCGGTGGGCCTGTCCGGTACCGACGGTCCGCTCATCCGCGCGCGCAAGATGATGATGCACGGCAAGGACAATCCCAAGGAGTTGATCGACATCGGCCGCGTCGGCGAGGTGGAATCAATCGATCCGGAGATCGTGCGTTTGCTCACCGCGCAGAATTTCATACCGGTGATTGCGCCGGTCGGTGTCGGCAAAGACGGCGAATCGTACAACATCAACGCCGATCTGGTCGCCGGCAAGCTGGCGGAGATTCTCAAGGCCGAGAAACTCGTGGTGCTGACGAACACGCCGGGCGTCCTCGACAAGAACGGCAATCTGCTGACCGGGCTGAGTGCCAAGAAAATCGACGAGCTATTTGCCGACGGCACGATCTCCGGCGGCATGCTGCCGAAGATCGGTTCGGCGCTGGAAGCCGTGAAGAACGGGGTGAACTCGTGCCACATCATAGACGGCCGCGTCGAGCACGCGGTGCTGCTGGAGATACTGACCAGCGAAGGTGTGGGCACCTTGATCAAGCAGCGCTAGCGCGCGCCAACCCGAGGCGGCCATGAAATTCAACCGGGTGTGGGTGTTCGATCTGGATAACACGCTGCACAACGCGAGCCCGCATATTTTTCCGCACATCAACCGCGCGATGACGAGCTATCTGCAGACCCACCTCGGGCTCGACGAAGCCGGCGCGGCCGAACTACGGCAGCACTACTGGCGGCGCTACGGCACGACCTTGACCGGACTCATGCGCAACCATGCAACCGATCCGCGGCATTTTTTGCGCGCGACGCACGATTTCTCCGCGCTCGACAAGATGGTGGTGCGCGAACCCGCGCTGCGCGCGACACTCTCGCATCTGCCGGGGCGCAAACTGGTGTTTTCGAATGCGCCGGTGCATTATGCGCAGGCGGTTCTGGACGCGCTCGGGATTGCGGACCTCTTTGACGACGTGTTTTCGATCGAGCACACGGGTTACCGGCCGAAGCCGGACAGTTACGGTTTTCTGAAACTCTTTCGCCGTCACCGCGTGCGCGCCACCGCCTGCATCATGGTCGAAGACACGCTCGCGAATCTGATAACCGCCAAGCGGCTCGGCATGTCGACGATATGGGTGGCACGGGCGGCGCGGATTCCCGCCTATGTCGATTTCACCGTCAGGAATCTACTGCAACTGCCGCGCCTGGCGTGGCATCTGAACTGAGTTTGGGAGGCGATATGGGCAAACGCGGAGACCGCAAGCTGCAAATTCTGCAAACGCTGGCGCAGATGCTGGAAGCGCCGGCGGCGGAAAAAATCACCACCGCCGCGCTCGCCGCCAGGCTGGAAGTGTCGGAGGCGGCGCTCTACCGGCATTTTGCGAGCAAGGCGCAGATGTTCGAAGGCCTGATCGAATTCATCGAAGAGACGCTGTTCGGGTTGATCAACAAGATCACGAGCGAGGAAAAAAGCGGCCTGAAGCAACTGGAATCGGTTACTGCAATGCTGCTGGGATTTGCGCAGAAGAACCGCGGCATGACGCGCGTGCTGATCGGGGATGCGCTGGTGCACGAAAATGAGCGCCTGCAACAACGCATCAATCAACTGCACGACCGCGTCGAGGCGACGTTGAAGCAGGCGCTGCGTTTCGCCGCGGGCCAGAATGAACTGCCGGCGGGTCCGGACCCGTCGGCGCGCGCCAATCTGATCATGAGCTTTGTCACCGGCCGCTGGCACCAGTACGCCAAAAGCGGATTCAAGCGCGATCCGATGCAATACTGGACCGAGCAATGGCGCGCGTTAATCGCGTAGTCGAATCGCACCTATCCCATGGAGGTCATATGAGTATCACCACGCAACAGCTGGCCGAGATCCTGATCGGGGTGGCGCGCTCGCAGCAGGCGATCATCGACGCCATCGAGAGTATGAAGGCCGGCTTCAAGGGCACCTATCTCGCGCCGGCGCTCGACACCGCGGCCAAAATCCGTTCCACCGGTCGCGCGCTCACGTTGCAGGATTTTCCGGCGCGCGTGCTCGTGCAATGCCAGGGCCGCGCGGGCCCCAACGTCGAGCAGGTGGTCAAGGATCTTGAGGACCTGCTGTCGGGCAAAGTGACGACGCCGTCGTCGGTGGCGCCGGCAACGGCGCGCGCGGCCGCGGCCGCGCCGCGACCTGCTCCGGTTGCACCCGCGCCAGCCGCCGCCGCCGCACCCGCGGCGAAGCCGGCAACCCCCGCTCCCGTTGCCGCACCGGCACCCAAACCGGCCGCGGCAGGGGATAACGATCTGGATATGACTTAGGGCCGTCTCATTACGACGAGCGCTTCACCGTTTTCAGACACTTTCCCGTCGTTCAACTCTTGCGCAAGAAGAATACGCGACCCGGCGCGCCTGTCCCGGGCGCGCCGCGGATAGTTTGCTCGAACGAGTCGACTTCCGACAACCCGCTGTGTCCCGCAAGGCGCCTGATGTAGCCCGCCGACTGGGTATAGCGACCGTTCGCCTGCAGCACGAAATCACGCTCGTCCGCCGCGCGTTCGATCGAAAAAGCAAACACGCCGTCCGGCGCGAGAATGCGCGACACCTCGTTGAATACCTCCGCGAGATCGCCGATGTAGACGAACACGTCGGCCGATAAAACGACGTCAAACGCCGCGGCGGGTGCGGCCAGCAAATATTCGGCGACATCCATTTCGACCAGCGTGTCATACAAATTGTGCGTGGCGGCTATGGCAAGCATTGCGGGCGACACATCGACCCCTGCGAGCAGCGCGCAGACGTCCTTGATCTGCGTGCCGCATAAGCCGGTGCCGCAACCCAGGTCGAGCACACGCAAGCTGCGCTGCCCGCACAGGTCTTTCACGCGCCCGCACAGAATCCGCGGAATCCGGTAACCGAGATCAGCGACGAGCCGGTGATCAAAATGCGCGGCGAAATTGTCGAATACAGTACGCGCGTAAGCCGCCGGTGCGCGGCCGGTGGTAATGCCTTCGGTGGCGTTGAGGAAATGGCGAAAAGTCTCCGCTTCGACGCCCGCGTCGATGGCGCTGCGATAACAGCGCGCCGCTTCGTCGCGATCGCCGAGGATCTCGCACAACCGGCCGAGATTGATGTAGGGCTGGTTGAAGTCCGGTTTTAACCCGACGGCGCGGCGGTAGCACGCGCGCGCGTCCTGCAGATTGTTCTCCAACTGCAGCACGACACCGAGATTGTTATGTGCTTCGATATAGTCCGGTTTGAGCACGAGCGCATGCCGATAGCTCGCAATGGCGGCGCTGAATTGCTGCTGATCGCGCCACGCAAGGCCGAGCCGGTAGTGCACCTCGGCGCACTCCGGCTCAAGCGCAATCGCCTGCTCATACGCGGCGACGGCGCCGGCATGCTGGCCATCCGCGTGGAGTGCCTTGCCGCGTTCGAGGTGAGATTGCGCAGTGGGCGCCGCTGCTTGCCCGCCATACCCGAGTAGCCGGCGCAGCATATTGCGGACAGGGCTCGAATGCACGGCTCTCAGGTCTGGCCGCACACGGCGCAGGCGGCGTCACGCTTGAGACGCACGGTACGCCATTCCATCGCGAGCGTGTCGAGCAGCAAGAGGCGCCCGCTTAGCGAGGTGCCGATGCCCGCGATCAGTTTCAACGCTTCGGCCGCCTGCAGCGAGCCGATGATGCCCACCAGCGGCGCGAACACGCCCATCACCGCGCAGCGCACGTCTTCGTTGTCGCCGTGTTCGGGAAACAGACACTGATAGCACGGCGCTTCGGCGTCGCGCCGGTCGAATACGGCGATCTGGCCGTCGAAGCGCACGGCCGCACCCGACACCAGCGGCGTGCGGTGCAGGACGCAGGCGCGATTGATGGCATGGCGCGTCGCGAAGTTGTCGCTGCAATCGAGCACCACGTCGGCAGTGCGCACCAGTTCATCCAGGCGCGCGCCGCTGACACGTTCATTGACCGCATGCACCTTGACTTCCGGGTTGATGCCGGCCAGCGTGCGTTGCGCGGATGCCGCTTTGGGCATGCCGACCGACTCCCCCCGGTGCACGATCTGGCGCTGCAGATTGGTGAGGTCCACGGCGTCGCCGTCGCAGATAGTCAGCGTGCCCAGGCCGGCGGAAGCAAGATACAGCGCGACGGGCGAGCCGAGCCCACCCGCCCCGATGACCAGTGCGTGCGCGCACCGGAATTTTTCCTGGCCGTCGATGTCCAGCTCCGGCAGCAGGATGTGCCGGCTGTAACGCAGGAGTTGATCGTCGTTCATATGCGAGTGAGGAAAACAAACGCCCGGCCGGGGCCGGGCGTTTTGCGGGGGTAACGGCGGCGTTAGTTGGCGCTGGCACGCGCGGTGGGGCCGCGGCTCTTGAGAAACGCAATGGCCTGTGCCAGTTCGTAGTCGCTTTTGGCGACAACCTCGCCGGGTTCGGGCTTGGTGTCTTTTTCGTCGACGTCCTTGGGGCGCGGCGTCGGCGTGAAATTGTACACGTTGACAGTCGGCACAGGCGGCGTTGCCGCGGTCTTGTCGTCTTTGCTGCGGTCGTCGTTCAAGTGCTTGTTGAGGTCTGCCTCGCGCAGCTTCAATGCCGGATCGCGGCCCGCCGTGCCGTCGTCGAGCAGGATGTCGGGCACGATCCCCTTGGCCTGGATCGAGCGACCATTCGGCGTGTAATAACGCGCCGTGGTGAGCTTGATCGCGGTGTTGTTGCCGAGCGGCAGGATGGTCTGCACCGAGCCTTTGCCGAATGTTTGCGTGCCCATGATGACCGCGCGCTTGTGGTCCTGCAGCGCGCCGGCGACGATTTCGGACGCCGACGCCGAACCGCCGTTGACGAGCACGACCATCGGCACGTTCTTGATCTCGGGCGGCAGCTTGCTCAGGTAATCGTCTTTCACGCGGCCGCGCAGGTAGTTCTCGGGACTGGCGGTCAGGCGCATTTTTGCGTCCGCCGTGCGCCCCTCGGTATAAACCACCAGCGCATTTTGCGGCAGAAACGCGGCGGACACCGCCACCGCGCCGTTGAGTAAACCGCCCGGGTCGTTGCGCAAATCGAGCACGATGCCTTTCATCGCGCCCTGATTCTGTTTGTACAGATTCTGGATCGCGGCGGCGAGGGTTTCGCCCGTGTGCTCCTGGAACTGGGTGACGCGGAAATAGGCATAACCGGGTTCCAGCAGTTTGGATTTCACGCTCTGAATCTTGATGACGGCGCGCGTCAGCGTGATGATGATCGGCTTCGGATCGCCCTTGCGCACGATGGTGAGCGTGATCTGCGTATTGGGCTTGCCGCGCATGCGCTTGACCGCGTCATTCAATGTCATGCCCTTGACGGAGGTCTCGTCGAGCTTGACGATCAGGTCGCCGGATTTGACGCCGGCGCGCGCGGCCGGTGAATCATCGATCGGCGACACGACCTTGACGAAACCGTCTTCCATGCCGACTTCAATGCCGAGCCCGCCGAATTCGCCCTGCGTGCCGACCTGCAGCTCCTTGAACGCGTCCTGGTCGAGATAGGCCGAATGCGGATCAAGCCCGGCCAGCATGCCGGTGATCGCTTCGGTAATGAGTTTCTTGTCTTCGACCGACTCGACGTAGTCGCTCTTGATGCGTCCGAAAACCTCGGTGAACGCGCGCAGTTCTTCGACCGGCAAGGGTCCCAGCACGTCGCGTTGCGCAACCGCCGAGAAGTTAAGCGAGATCATGACGCCCAGGCACACGCCGAACGCGATTAAACCGAATTGTTGCAGTTTGCTGCGCATTTCAAACTCCATTAAAGGAAGTTGGGAGTGATGAGCGATGCGTGATCAGCGCAGGGTAATACGCCAAGCCCCGCACGCCGCATTTATCGTTCAGCAATCGTCACTTCAAGCTGACCCAGCCCAGCGGGTCGAAGGCCTTGCCCTGATGCCGAATCTCGAAGTATAAACCTGAATCCATGTTCCCGCCGCTGTTCCCCACTGTCGCCACGGTTTCGCCGCTGCGCGCGGGTTCCCCCACCTGTTTATACAGCGACTCGTTGTTGCCGTAGAGGCTCATATAGCCGTCGCCATGGTTGATGATCAGGAGGTTGCCAAAGCCGCGCAGCCAGTCGGCGAACACCACCCGCCCGCTGGCGATGGCTTTGACCTCCTGGCCGGCGGGTGCGGCGATAAATAGCCCCTTCCACAACACGCCACTGCCCTCTCTTGGGCTGCCGAAACGGTTCCTGAGTTCCCCGCGCACCGGTAAATAAAGGCGGCCTTTGAGTTGGCCGAACGCACTTGAGTCGCCCGCCGCTTCGGGCAGGCGTTCGTTGCGCAACGGACCCGGCTTCACGCGTGCCAGCATCTGGCTCAACTGGTCGACCAGTCGGGCCAGGCGGTTTTCGTCGCGCTTTAACGTCGAGATTTCGCGCCGCTGCTTGTCGATCTGGCGGGATACCTTGACGAGCACGGCTTTGCGCGCGTTTTTCTCGGTTTCAAGACGTTTGCGCTGCGCCTGCTGGGAGGCGTTGATTGCCGCCAGTTCCGCGCTCTTTTGCTGCGTCTGCTGCGTGAGATCGGTGACCCGGCCGAGGTTCGAGCGCAAATCGCCGATCAGTTCCGCGCGCGCACGCGCAAGGTAAGTCAGGTAGTGGAACTCGCGCGCGATGCGGTTCGGGTCCTCGCGGTTAAGCAGGAGCTTCAGCGCGTCCGGCTGGGCGCCGATGTATTGCTGGTAAAGCAGGCGCGCGAGCCGCGTGCGTTGCGTGTCGATGTCGCCGCTCATGCGGCGGCTTTGCGCGCGCAATTCGGCAAGCTCTACATTGACCGCGCGCTGGTCCAGCGCAAGATCGCGCAGCATGCGGTTGGTTTCGGAGATTGCACGCTCGGATTCGCGCAAGGCGTCGACCGTTTCGCTCTTGGCTTCCTCGGATGCCGCGAGCGTTTTCTGCAATGCGTCGATGCGGCCGCGCAGTTGCCGGAGAGCTTCTTTCTGCGTATTGTCCGGCGGGGCGGCGGGCGCGGCGCTGGCGCACGGCGCCGCCAGGATCAGAATGAGCAGTAGGGCGCGGCAGAGAGTGCCTAACATAATGAAACGCACACGTGTTTCACTATGTTAGGCACTCTACACAAAATTGATCAGCGGCTTGCCGGTCATTTCCGGCGGTTGCGGCAGACCCATCATTTTTAATAATGTCGGCGCGACGTCCTTCAACGCGCCGCCGGCGACGGCGTTAGCTTTGCGGCCGACGTACACGAGCGGCACGACGTTGAGCGTATGCGCGGTATGCGCCTGGTGCGTCGTTTCATCGTGCATCATTTCGGCGTTGCCGTGATCGGCGGTAATCAGTACTTCGCCGCCGGCGTCCTGCATCGCCTTGATTACGCGGCCCAGGCATTCGTCGAGCACTTCGATGGCACGCGTGGCGGCCGCCAGATTGCCGGTATGGCCGACCATGTCGCCATTGGCATAGTTGCACACGATCGCAGCGTAGCGCCGGGTTTGAATCGCCGCGATCAGCTTTTCGGTCACTTCGAATGCGCTCATCTCGGGTTTGAGATCGTAAGTCGCGACTTTGGGCGACGGCACTAGCACGCGCTCCTCGCCCGCATAGGGGGTTTCGACGCCGCCGTTGAAAAAATAGGTTACGTGCGCGTACTTTTCGGTTTCGGCAATGCGCAATTGCCGGAGCCCCTGCTTGGCCAGATACTCGCCGAAACCATTGGCGATGCTTTGCGGCAGGTAGGCGGCCGGCATCCTGAAATCCTCGCCGTAGCTCGTAAGCGTGCAGAAATAGCCGAGTTTGGGTACATAGGCGCGCCGGAACCCGCTGAAGTCCGGATCGGTCAGCGCGCGTGTCATCTGCCGCGCGCGGTCGGCGCGGAAATTCATGAACACACAGGTGTCGCCTTCGTTCATGCGAGCCGGCGCGCCGCCCGCGGGCGCAATCACGGTCGCCCGCACGAATTCATCGTTCTCGCCGCGCGCGTAAGCCCCATCGAGCGCCGATATTGCATCAGGTGCTTCATGCGCGCCTATGCCCCGGGTGATAAGGTCGTAGGCGGCCTGCACGCGTTCCCAGCGCTGATCGCGATCCATCGCATAGTAACGGCCGACGATGGAGGCGATGCGTCCCGCGCCGAGCTGCGCGCATTTGTCGCGCATGAATTCGAGCGATGCGCGTGCGCTTTTCGGCGGCGTATCGCGGCCGTCGAGAAAGGCGTGTATGCGGATATCCTTCAACCCGGCGCGCGCCGCCATTTCCAGCATGGCCGCGATTTGCGCTTCATGGCTGTGCACCCCGCCCGGCGACAACAAACCAAGAATATGCAATGCAGATTGGTTGGCGAGCGCGGTGTCTATTGCCTGCTGCAGGACCGGGTTCTTGAAAAATTCGCCGCTCTTGATCGCCGCTTCGATGCGCGTGTAATCCTGGTAGATGACGCGTCCGGCGCCGATATTGAGGTGTCCGACCTCCGAATTGCCCATTTGCGCCGCGGGCAGACCCACCCACTTTTCGGAGGCGTCGATGGTGGTATGCGCACAGGTGTTCCACCAGAAATTCCAGTGCGGTTTGCGCGCCTGGCAGATCGCATTGTCGGTGCATTCTTCGCGATAGCCGAAACCGTCGAGTATGATCAGCAGCGCCGGGGTTACATTCATGATTTCTAATACTTTCTCTGCTCGTATATAATGCCGTATCATTTTATGCCATTTTGCCGTCAATCGCGCCCGGCGCGCGCCGCGCAAGATCGGCAATCCGCCGTTTTGATTTGACTCGATGTTGCAGGGAACCCCTTTGGATACTTCGTTTGTGACTTCGTTTTTGGTGTTTTTGCAGAAAAGCCCGTGGAACATGATGCTGTTGGGCACCGCGGTGGTGAGCGGCAGCATGTTGATCTGGCCGCTCTTCAATCGCCTGCTCGCGGGAAGCGTGGCGCAAGTCGGCGCGCTCGAAGCCGTGCAATTGATGAACCGGCGCGATGCGGTGATGCTGGATGTGCGCGACGCGGCGGACTACGCTGCCGGCCATATACCCAATGCGCGCAACATCCCGTTTGCGCAATTGAGCGACCGGTTGCGCGAACTCGAGAAACTGAAGTCGCGCCCGATCATCATCAGCGGCGATTTAGGCGCGCGTTCCGCGAAGGTGTGCGGGGCGCTGCAGAAAATCGGCTTCACCGATGTGTTTGCTTTGCGCGGTGGCCTGCGCGGCTGGGTGGAGGCAAGCCTGCCGGTGGAGAAGTAATCAACCGCAATCAAACTTATGGCCGCAGTGAAAATGTACAGCACGGGCGCTTGCCCGTATTGCCAGATGGCGGAGCGCCTGCTGGTAGCGAAAGGCGTTGCCGCGATCGAAAAAATCCGCGTCGATCTCGAGCCGGCGAAACGCGCCGAAATGATGGAGCGCACCGGACGGCGCACGGTGCCGCAGATTTATATCGGTGAAACCCATGTCGGTGGTTACGACGAGCTTGCCGCACTCGATCGGGCCGGCAAACTCGACGAGTTGTTGCACGTCTGATCCTTCAATCAACGTTGTCAGGACCCATCATGAGTGAATCTCCGCAGCCGACCTTTGCGATCGAAAAGGTCTATCTCAAGGACTTGTCGGTCGAAGTGCCGAACGCCCCGGAAGTTTTTCTCGAACGCGAGGCGCCGACCATCGAAGTCAACATCAACAGCGGCGCGCGCGTGCTGCCGGAGGGCCTCTACGAAGTCGTGCTGACGGTGACCATCACCGCGCGCATCAAGGACAAAACGGTGTTTCTGGTCGAGGCGGCGCAGGCCGGCCTGTTCCAGATCCGCAACGTGCCGGAGCAGGACATGGGCCCGCTGTTGGGCATCGCCTGCCCGAACACGTTGTTTCCCT
>JAYVME010000212.1:0-10819 GCA_043759115.1 Betaproteobacteria bacterium
CACGCCATCCGGCGCGTCGATGAACGCAATGCGCGTGGCGGGATTGATATCGGTGGGCTCCATGCTGAATGTCACGCCCTTCGCGCGCAGCCCCGCGCAAAATCCGTCGAAATCGCCTTTGACCTGAAATCCGAAATGGTCGGCGCCCCATTCGAGACTCGATTTGTCCTGTGCGAGCTCGCCGGGCCGCTGGCCGCGCACGATGATCATGGCGCCGCCGAATGAAACATAAATCTGCGGCGCGTCGTGCACGGTACCGCTCTTGACGAACGCGCCGCCCAATTTGTCGACGTACCAATTGGCGGCGGCGTGCGGGTCTTTGGCTATGACGTGGACATGATCGAAGGCGAGGCTTGCGTCGGCCATAATAATGCTCTTTTTTTTCAGGAAATCGGAACGGCCTGCAATGCCTAATCGATGCGCGCGCCGGTGGCCTTGATGACCTTGGCCCACTTCGCGTTCTCGTCCTTGATGAACTGCCCGAATTGCTGGGGTGTCGTGCCATAGAGTTCCATGCCGAGGCCGCGCATGCGCGACTCGAACTCGGGGTTCTTGAGCGCTTTGATCATTTCGGAATTCAGACGGTTGATGACTTCCGCGGGCGTGCCGGCCGGCGCGACGAATCCCTGCCAGGTCAGCACTTCGTATCCGGGCGCCGTTTCGGCGATCGGCGGCAGGTCGGGCAGCGCCGCGATCCGCGCGGGCGTCGAGGTGGCGAGCGCGCGCAGCTTGCCGGCTTTGATGAACGGCACGGGTTCGGGCATGGGATTGATCATGAATTGCAGCCGCCCGCTCACCAGGTCGAGCACACCCGGGCCGGAACCTTTATAGGGCACATGCACGGTCTTGATGCCGGTCATCATGTTGAATAATTCGCCGGCAAGATGCATCGACGTGCCGTTGCCCGCCGACGGGAAATACAGTTCGCCCGGATGTTGTTTCGCCAGCGCCACGAGCTCCCTGGTGCTCTTGGCCGGCAGCGACGGATGCACGCACAGAATCAGCGGCGCGGCAGTCACCATCGAAATCGGCGCGAAATCCTTCTGCGCGTCGTAGCTCATCTTGCTGTAGAGGCTCGGATTGGTCGCCAGAAAAAACGTTCCCATCAGCAGCGTGTAGCCGTCGGCCGGGGCGCGCGCAACTATTTCCGCGGCGATGTTGCCGCCGGCGCCGGGACGGTCGTCGACGGTCACCTGCTGTCCGAGCGTTTCGGTGAGCTTGGCGGCGAAAGCGCGGGCGACGACGTCGCTCGCGCCGCCCGGCGCAAACGCGTTGATCACGCGGATCGGCTTGACGGGCCAGGTCTGGGCGAGGCCGTGAACGGGAAAGCTGGCAGCAAAGACGGCTACGTACAAAATCGCGACACGGCGCATGGGGGTCTCCTCGCTTCTCAGCGTGCCTAATATAATGGATGGTCGAATGGCAGGACGCAGTGTAGGGCTTTTCAAGGCGTCTTTCCAGCGCGGCTACCGCCCGCCCGGCAAACGCAGATCGATTGCGGTCGCCAGCATCCATCCGTCACGCACCGCCGCCAGAAAATCGCCGATCCGGTTGCAGTCTCCGGCCAGCACGTACTGCGCGCCTGCGCGCTCGACTTCCGGCACGACGTCGCGGTTCGGCAGCGGCCCGATGGCGATGACGATCATGTCGCCGGCGTCTATCGCCTCGCGCTTGCCGTCGCGCATGACCCACACCGTGTCGCCGTCGATCGATTCGACCGGCGCGTTGGTCAGCACCGTCGCGCCGCCCTTCTCGAGACGGTCGAGTACGTCGTAGCGGTTGTTGCGCGCCATCTCCTTGGCAATGACCGCCGTGCCTTCGATCACGGTCGCCTTGACGCCGCGATAGTGAATCAGCGTATCGGCCGTCTCGATTCCCACCATGCCGCCGCCGATGATGGTGATGCGCGCGCCGCGCGGCACGCGCTCCTGATCGAGCAGCGCGTCCCACGCCTGCAGCACGGGAACACCGGTCTGCACCGGGCACGGCAAGGCACGCGGCTTGGCGCCGGTCGCGACCACTACGAGATTCGGCTTGAAATCGCGGATCGCTTGTGCGGTCGCATTCACACCGGTGCGCACCGGAACCTTGAGGCTCTCAATCTGCTGCCAGCGATAAGTCCAGATGCCGGCGACATCGGCTTTGTCCGGCGCGGCAAGGGCGAGCGGCATCTGGCCACCCGGCTTGGCGGCCTGCTCCCAGACTTCGACGTGGTGCCCGAGCGCCGCAGCCACGCGCGCGGTCTCGATGCCGGCGACGCCCGCGCCGAGTACCAGTATGCGTTTGCGCCCGGCGGCAGACCGCGGCTTACCACCCGTGCGCAATTGCGGCTCCGCGTTTTCGCTGCGCTCGAACTCCGTGCCGACCATGGGGTTCGCGACGCATGAGACATCGCGCTCGAGCGTCAGCCGCTCAAAACATACATTGCAGGAGATGCACTTGCGGATTGGCGTCGCGATCTCGCCGAAGGCTTTGCGCGGCCAGTACGCGTCCGCCACCAGCGCGCGGCAGACGGCCACGAAGTCCGCGCTGCCCGCCTGCAGGATGCCCTCGGCGTCTGCCGGATCGATGACGCGACCGGCCATGATGGTGGGGATGCCCAGCGCCTTGGCGATCGGCCGCGCATAAGGCTCGAGGAAGCGGCGCGCGAAGGATGGCGGCTGTATACAAAAGCGCGACAGTTGCGGGCTCTCGTTGGTCCCGCCCGACATATCGATCGCAATCACCCCGGCACGCTCGAGCGCCTGGCACAGCGCGATCATGTCCTGCTCGGTATAGCCGCCTTCGCAGTACTCGGTCGCGCTGATGCGCACCATCAGCGGAAAGTCGGGCAGCCCGGCACGGATGAGCGCGACGGTTTCGAGCAGGAAGCGCATGCGGTTCTCCAGCGAGCCGCCGTAGCGGTCGGTGCGCCGGTTGATGCGCGGACTGAAAAATTGCTGGAACAGGTAACCGTTCGCGGCGTGCAGTTCGACGGCGTCGTAGCCGGCGCGATAGAGGCGGCGCGCGGAATCGAGATAAGCGCGCTGGATCATTTCGATCTCGGAAATTTTCAATCCGCGCGCGGGCTCGCCGGTGTTGGGATTGTGCCAATCCGATGCCGACACCGGCTCCATGCCCAGCACCGAGCGCTTGAGCATCGCGCCGCGATGATTGATCTGCCCGGCCGCCAGCGCGCCGCCCGCGTGGATCGCCTCGACGATGCCGGCCAGCCCCGGGATGTAGCGATCGTGGTAGAGGCACAGCGAGTTGGTGTGATTGCGCGCGCCTTCGGTGATGACCATCGCCTCGGTGATGATCATCGCGGCGCCGCCGTTGGCGCGCTCGCCGTAATAGAGCTTGTCGCGCTCGGTTGAAAGCCCGTCGGTGGTGCCGTAGTTGGTGCCCATCGGCCCCATGATGATGCGGTTGCGCAGCCGCAGCGGGCCCATGCGGCCGGGTTGAGCAATCAGCATTTCAGGTCCGATCATGGTTGCCACCGTACACGCGAGCATGCATTATAGTTGCGACCGGAGCACGGAAACAGCCGTGCGGTTCAAAAAATAAATTTTTGCCAGAGCTGCGTTCGCAATTTCAGGTTTCGTGTACAAGTCCGCGCCGGCCGATACCTGAGTCGCCGATCGCGCAATTCAATCAAAGGGGAAAACCATGCGTGTTGGATTCATAGGTCTGGGTACGATGGGCAGTTCGATGGCGTTGAATGCGCGCGCAGGCGGACATGAGCTGGTCGTGCATGATCTCAGGCGCGATGCCGCAGCGCCTCATCTCGCCGCCGGCGCCACGTGGGCGGAAACGCCCGAGGCCGTGGCACGCGAATCGGAAATCGTGCTGACCTCGCTACCCGGACCGCGTGAAGTGGAGGCAGTCGGCGAAAAGCTTTTCCATGAAATGCGCAGCGGCGCCGCGTGGTTTGACCTGTCGACGAACTCGCCGACCGTCGTGCGCCGCCTGCACGAGCGATTCGCCGCCAGGAACATAGCCGTGCTCGACGCGCCGGTAAGCGGGGGGCCGCGCGGTGCGAAAACCGGCAAACTCGCGCTGTGGATCGGCGGCGACCGCGCGGTGTTCGAGCGCTGCCGCCCCGTGCTCGATGCGATTGGCGATCAGGTGTTGTACATCGGGCCCATCGGCGCGGGTTCGGTGGCGAAACTGGTGCACAACTGCGCGGGTTATGCGATACAGGCCGCGCTCGCCGAAGTATTCACGATGGGTGTGCGCGCGGGCGTCGAACCGCTTGCCCTGTGGGCCGCCATACGCCAGGGCGCGCTGGGGCGTAAGCGCACTTTCGACCGCATGGGCGATCAATTCCTGCAGGGCAAGTTCGACCCGCCGGATTTTGCGCTCACGCTCGCGTACAAGGACGTCACGCTGGCGACCGATCTTGCGCGCGAAATCGGCGTCCCCATGCGCATGGCGGCGCTGACGCATGCGGAAATGGGCGAGGCGATCAACCGCGGCTGGGGCGGCCGCGATTCACGCGCCTTCCTGCTGCTGCAGGAGGAGCGGGCGAAAGTCGACATCAAGGTACCGCTTGACCAAATACGCGCGGTGATCGAGCGCGACGGCTGACGGATTACACCCGCGACGATCAATCGAGGAACACGGCGTATTCCTGCAAGTCGATGCGCGGCGGCTGAAACGTATTGACGACCGCCGCCGCATCCGCGTAACCCATCGCCATGCCGCAGATCACGATCCAGTCCCGCGTGATGTCGAGCTCGCGGCGCACGATGTCCGGATAACTCGCGATCGCCGCCTCCGCGCAGGTATGCAGCCCGCGCGCGCGCGCGGCGAGCATGAGGGTCTGCAGAAACATCCCATAGTCGAGCCAGCTCCCGCGCTCGAGCTTGCGATCGATGGTGAAGACGAGCCCCACCGGCGCGCCGAAGAAATTATAGTTGGTCGCGCGGTAAGCCTTCGACTTCGCGTGATCGCCGCGGCCGATGCCGAGCGTGCCGTACAGGCCCCACCCGCATTGACGGCGGCGGGCGAGATAAGGCTCTTCTATCGGGTCGGTGTAGTAGTCGTAATCGCGCCGGTGGCCGGGCTCGTCGGTGAGAAACGCCTGCTGCATCGCCGTGCCGACGCGCCGCAACGTAGCGCCGGTCAACACGTGCACGCGCCACGGCTGGATATTCGAGCCACTCGGCGCCTGGCTGCCGAGCGCGATGATCTCGCGCACCATAGCGGGCGCAACCGCCTCGGGCTTGTAGGCGCGGATCGAGCGGCGCGTGCGCGCCGCCGCGAAAACATCGGACGCGGTCTGGTGGATGTCATCCGGCATGCGTATCTCCGAAAAAATAACGCGGCCCCGCAAGGGGCCGCGCCTGGAGACCGATTATAGACCGTCACGCACGTGGCGCGTGGCGCGCAGCCTTGAGGCTACTGAAGACGACGCGAATTTCCGCCGTTGCCGCGCGCGTTGCCGGCGGCCTGTGGAGCAGAGGTGTTGCCGGACGTCGCAGCAGCGGCAACCGTGTTGTCAGCGGGAGCCGCCGCGGCATGGCCCGCGTGCTCGCGCCCGCCGGCAGGCCGCGCATCCGCGCGGCGGCCCGCGCCATCAGGTGCAGGTGCTGCGGTGGCGACATTCGCCCGTTGTTCAACATTAGGATGGCGCCCCGCGACTTGCACCTGCGTCGGTACGGGCATGCTGCGCGCAGCGGGCGGGCTGGCAACCGGAAGCGCCGCCGTGGCGGCCGGTGCATGCTCCACTACGGGTGGCGGCGCGCCCATGCGTCCGGCGATCTGCGGATGATTGCCGCGATCGGACGGGCGATTGCCGGAATCGATGCGCGCTTCGGGACGATGAGCGAACTCACCGCGACCCTCGAAACCGCGCGAGTCTTGCTCGCGCTGAACAGCGCCGCGCGATGGCGCGCCACGCGGCATGCGTTCCGCCGCAGCCGCCGTATGCGGCTGACTCACGACACTGCGCGTTTCCGGCTGCGCGGCCACCGCGGTCACGTTGTCTGCTACGCCGCGGCCGTGAATGGCGGGCGCATCGCGTTCGCGGGATTCGTGCCGCGCCTCGGGTAGCGCATCCGCGCGCGCGACCGGTTGACGCCATGACGCATCGCGATAAGGCACGTCGCGGCGATGGGCGCCATCGTGCTGCCAGGCATGCGGTTCGCCGTGAACGACGTTGACGTTGTGCGTAATTTCGGTCTGGCGATTCACGTAGACCGGGCGATAGTAATAATTGTTGACGTTGATGATATTGACATTGTGACGATGCCAATCGGGCGCGCCGAAGAAGAAGCCCCGCGAAACCGGAATCGCCGGTCCCCATGCGAAACCTCTCGCGTATCCCGGCCGCGCGTAATAGCCGGGCCATGGCGCCCAATAGACCGGTTGATACGCCGGCCACCACCACGTTCCGTACACCACCGCCGGATTGTAGTACGGCAGATAGACGATTTCCGGATTCGCAAAATTGATCGTGAAATTCGAATCCTGAAAGTCGACACGCAGCTGATCGGTCGACGCAAGATTGCCCGTGCTATAAGCCTGGCGCCGCAAATACTGGACCGTATCCATCACCTGCGCCTGCTGGCCGAGAAACGCATTGCCCAGTTCTTCCGTCCAATTCACTTTGTCATCCATCCTGTCGAGGATCTGCGGAAACGCGACCAGCGACTTGACGCTCGCGTCCCAATCAATGCGCTCGACCGCCCGCACCGCGCGGTCACCGTTCAGATCGGGATTGTCCCTGGACCACCGCGCCGCCTCGATGACTTCGCGGGGGTAAGTCGACGCCATCAGGATCTGCGACAGCAAGGGATCGGGGTAGAGCGCGATCGGCGCCAGCATCTGATCAAGCTCGGCTTGCGCAAATGCGTGTGCGCCCGGCCCGGACGCATTTTGCTGGGCGGGCGCAACCGATACGGAAAACAACAGCACGAGCAGCGAATTTAATACCCATCTGGCGCGCGCATTCATGATTTTCTCCTATCCCATCAAGTGCCGGATTTCGCCAACAACGTGATGACTTGTTTGATACCCCAGTTGCATCACATCTTGGTACGTAGACCGGTAACGCTATGATTAATCCACACGGGAGAAAATTCCAGCAAAGAACAGTAATATTGTGTTGCTGCGCACCGGTGTAACAATTGGTTACATTTGAGGCGCCCGACCGGATCTCCCGCTGCCCGGTTAAAGCGTATAACGGGCGGACCCCGCAAACGTCGCGAGCGTTGTGTAAGCATGTGTAAGCGGGGGTAATTCAATGTAAAACCGCGGGAACCCGGACAGCGACGGTCGTAGTCTTCGAATCAGTGGTGACGGCATTTGCCGCGCCGTAGACCCAAGGAGACTCATATGTTCCGCAAAACTTTGCTTGCTTTGGCAGTCAGTGCGGCATGCGCGCTGTCAGTGCCGGTCGCGTTCGCGCAGGCGGCAACACCCGGCGCCGGAGACAGCCGTACCTATCAACGCAGCGATCAACCAGCGCAAAACACGCAAACCGACATCGACACGGTTCGCACCGACCAACGTAATTTCCGGCAGACGCCGACCACGCAAACCCAGACTCCGGGCGCGCAAACCGACACACCGGTCATCCGCCACGATACACGCCCGTTGCGCCAGGCGCAGACCTCCGCGCCTGCGGCGGGAGATTTCCGCAGCGACTATCGCGACCTCAATCGCGACCAGCGCCAGCTGCGCGCCGCTGAACGACGTGGCGACATGACGGGCGTTGCGCGGGAGCGCGCCGAAATAAGGGGCGATTACGCTGAAATCCGGCGTGACCGTCAGGAACTGAATCGCGACGTCGCCGAACGCAACCATGACGTGCGCGAACTGCGCCACGATCAACGCGAGCTGCATAGCGATCGCGGCGACCGCCGCAACGATTACCGCGCCCTGCGCCATGACCGGCAGGACATGCACGCGGACCGTGGCGAACATCGCGGCGACTTCCGCGACCACCAGAATATGCAGGCGAATCGCGGCGGGCACCGCTAGGAAGGTCTGACTTTCGCGGCTTGCGCTTAGCGCATTTTTGCAGTCCCCCTGCGCTTCCCCCGGCCACCTGCCGGGGGATTTTTTTGTACCGGCGCGACTGGAATTGCGCCGAGCAAAGCAAGCACTTTCTCGATCCCGGCGATGTCGAGAGGGCGCTGAAGGCCACCGCCGCGATCGGCGACGATACGCCGTAAACGGACAGATGGCGTGTTTTTTCATTATACAATCGGGCTTACAACAGGAAATTTATGGGGGCATATTTTGGATAGAGGAATCTGGATCGCCTGGTACAACCTGCAGGATAAAAGCCGCGATGCTTATCTCGAGTGGCTGCACGGCAACTACATACCGAAACAATTGGCGCGTCCCGGCATCAAGTGGGCGGCGCATTACGCGTCTCTGGAAAACGTCAAACTCTCCGGCGCGAAAGGCCGCCTCTCCAACATCAAGGGCAGCGCGGTTCCCACCGGCGACCGTTACATCCTGCTGTTCGGCGGCGACGATGCGCACGCGTTCGTGCGGCCGGCTCCGCGCGAATTTCACGCACAGCTGCCGACAGCGGACCGGAAAATGCTCGCCATGCGCCTCGGCGAACGCTCGAACATCATGGCCGAGGAGGCGCGGGTGCACGGTCCGGAAGCGGCGCGGCCCGAAGCGATGATGGCGCTCAGCCCGTGCATACAAATCGGCAGCTTCAACGCCGGCGCCGATCAGGACGAGGATGAACTGGCGTCCTGGTACGCGACGTGGCGCCTGCCGTGCATGGAAAAATTGCCGGGCTGCGTACGGGTGCGCAAGTACGCGTCCGTCGCCGGCTGGGCGAAGCACGCGATACTCTACGAGTTCACGTCGCCAGAGGCGCGCAACGAAAATTTTCTCGATCACGAACAACCGTATCCGGAACAGGAAGCGTGGAGCGACCGCGTGGTGCGCAAGCTCGTCCACGCGCCCGGCTCGCCCAACCTCGCGCGCCGCATCTGGCCGGAGTCGTAGAGGACTGAGGAATCAGGACTAAGGACTAATGACTGAGGACTAAGAGAGGACGGAGGACTGAGAGGTCTAGTACTCCACCTCTTAGTCCTTAGTCCTTATAGGTCGAATCGATGCGGTCGAGCTCCTGCATCAGTGCCGGCCACTCGAGCACGCCCCAACGCCGGCGCACGCCGGGCTGATAGGAATTCCACGTTTTATCGATAACCGCCTGCGAGGGCACCACCATTTCGGTCTGGCACGACATCATCATCACCTGCAGGTCGCACGCGCGCTTGAGCCGGTAACACGCAGCGAGGTTGACGCGCGTCTCCTACTCCTGCGCGCTCACCATCTCGCGCACGGGCGCGACAGCGTTTCTCGGCGGCGCATTCATGGCTTATTTAGCCGACGAGTTGGCCACTGCGCCGCGCCGCCGCTTGCGCGGGCAACGGCACGCCTTCCTGCTCGCAGGTGTTGGCAACGTCGCTGATCGTCACCCGCCGCATGTCGCGCACCCATCTTAAGTCGTCGTAATCGGTGCCGCGGTGCAGGGTGCAGCGGTTGTCCCACATGACGAGTTCATTCGGACGCCAGCGATGCGTGTACACGAACTGGCGCTGCGTCGTGTGCGCGATCAGTTCGTCGACGAGGGCGCGGCCGTCCGCATCGGGCATGCCGTAAACCGGTCCCGCATGCGAAGCCACGTAGAGCGACTTCCTGCCGTTCTGCGGCAGCGTGCGCACCAGCACCTGCGGCACCGGCGGCAGGCGCCGCTGCTCTTCCTCGGTGAACTCGGCAAATCCGCTGCGCCGGCGCGAGGTGGCGATCCAGTGCTCGGCGACGAGCCCGCGCAATTTTGCTTTCATCGCATCCGGCAGCGCGTCGTAAGCCGCGCGCTGATCCGCGAACTCCGTATGGCCGCCGACCGGCGCGACCGTCCGGCCATAGAGCAGAGAACAGAGTCCGGGCAGAAACTTGAACGAACTGTCGGTATGCCACAGCCTGTTGCCCGCCTTGTACATGCGCTGCCGGCTGTTCTCGCCCCAGATTTTGCCGTCGGCGGCGAGATTCGAAATATCCGCGAACGCGCCGGGAAAACGACTGGGGGTGGTTTTGGGGTCGAGGGTGCGGTCGGTCTCGACCGGCCCGAATTTCTGCCCGAACGCGAGATGCTGATCGAGCGTCAGATCCTGACCGGGAAAAATCAACACCGAATATTTCCAGAACGCCTGCTGAATCTCCGCGAAGTCGGATGCCGCGAGCGGCTGCGCCAAATCGACGTCGCCGATCTCGGCGGCAAAACTCGGCGTGACGGGCGAAATCAATACGGTCATGGTTCTCCTCCGCAATTCCGCCGAAGTCAGGAAAGGACTGAAAAATAGTACTTTCGTCGTTCAATAGTACTTTCGTCGTTCTCGCGTAGGCGGGAACCCAGGACACCCGATAGTTTCTGGATGCCCGCCTGCGCGAGCATGACGATTAATCAGAGATTCCCAGGTTATTTGTCCGCGTCTTTCTCTGCCCGCTGCTGCACCTGTTCCATGGCCTGGCCTACTTTCTGCTCGACCTGATTCATGGTTTTCTTGCCTTCCTCGATTTCCTGTTTCTTGATGGCGGCGCCGGTCGCCGCGGTGGTCACGGTCTCAACGCCGCAACCGGCAAGTGCGAATACAACGATAACAACGATGAGTTTGCGCATGATCGTCTCCTGGCTACTGCGTGCGTAATATTTTACGCGCATCCCCGGCGTCATACGCTCACCGACTTTCATCACGCATAAATAGGGTCAGCCTGAAACCTTTGATTTGCGTGGCCCCTTTGATTTTCCAAGGTCACGCATCGTGACAGCGGCGCGTTAAATGCCGTCGAGAGGACTTCT
>JAYVME010000213.1:0-4762 GCA_043759115.1 Betaproteobacteria bacterium
TTCGACCCGCGCGATGTCCTTTATCAGCGCAGGCGTGCCTTTTTCGGCCTTGACCACCAGATTCTCGATGTCGGCGATGCCGCGCAGATAACCTCTGCCCCGCACCACGAACTCGGTTTCCGCCATCTCGATCGCCCGGCCGCCCACATCGCGGTTGCTGGCACGGATCACTTCCACGACCTTCATGAGCGGTATGCCGTAGGCCTGCAGCTTGCGCGGATCGACGGTGACCTGATAAGTTTTGACGAAACCGCCCACGCTCGCCACCTCGGCCACGCCTTGAGCCTTGGTGAGTTGATAGCGCACGAACCAGTCCTGGATCGTGCGCAATTCCGCGAGCGTTCTCTGCGCTCCCATCACTGCGTACTGGTAAACCCAGCCCACGCCAGTCGCGTCGGGACCGAGTGACGGCTTCACGCCTTGCGGCATGCGTCCCGAGGCAAAGTTGAGATACTCGAGAACACGCGACCGCGCCCAATAAATATCAGTGCCGTCCTCGAAGATTACATAGACGAACGAAACGCCGAAACTCGAGAGCCCGCGGACTACTTTGGATTTGGGAACGGCCAGCATGGCGGTGGACAAGGGATAGGTGACCTGGTCCTCCACTACCTGCGGCGCCTGGCCCGGGTACTCGGTGTAGATAATGACCTGCACGTCGGACAGATCGGGAATGGCGTCCAGCGGTGTATTGATCACCGCATAAATACCCGCCGCGATTATGAAGAACGTGGTCAGCAACACCAGGAACACGTTGCGCACCGACCATTCAATGATCTTTCCCAGCATCTCAGTGCCCCTTGTGATCGCCGGCGGCAGGGCTGGCGCCCGCCGGTTGGACGCGAACGATGACGTACTCGCCGGCCGGCTCCTCGATCAGGTCGAAGGCGATCTTCTGCCCCGGTTTCATCGTTCGGAGCAATGCCGGGTCCTTGACCCGGAAGTCCATGGTCATCGCCGGCCACTTGAGGCTGGCGATCGGGCCGTGGGCAAGCGTTACCGTGGCGCGGGCCGAATCCACAGATTCGATACTGCCTTCGCCGCGGTGAGTGGCAGGCGCTGCGGTGGGCGCACCGGGTTTGGCTTGCTCCTTCTCACCCAGCTTGGTGTCCTGGCCGCTTTGACCGAAACCGCTCAGCGCCGCCTTGAGGTTGCTCTCGGCGTCGATCAGAAAGTTCGCGCTGACCACCACGCTCTCGCCAGCCTTGATCCCGTCGAGCACTTCGATATAGCCGTCGGCGTGCATTCCCAGCTTCACCGGGCGCGGCTCAAACGCTCCCTCGCCTCGTTGCACCAGTACAGTTTGGCGCGTGCCGGTGTCGAGGACGGCCGACTCCGGAACGGCCAATACCTTGCGGCGGCCTTTGCCCGAGGCGATTTCGGCCCGGGCGTACATGGCGGGCTTGAGCAGACCACCCGGATTGGGCAGTTCGATGCGCACTTTGGCGGTACGGGTTTCCGGCGTGACGGTGGGGTAGATAAACGTTACCTTGCCGGTAAAACGCTTGTCCGGATAAGCGTCAACCTTGATTTTTACCGACTGCCCCAGGCGCACCAATCCAAGATCCTGCTCGAACACGTCCGCCAGCAGCCACACCAAAGACAGGTCCGCGATCTGGTAAAGCATTTCGCCCGGCATGAATCGCATGCCGGCGACGGCCTTTTTCTCCATCACCACGCCGCTTGCCTGCGCGCGCAGTGTGATCGACCGCCGTGCCTTGCCCTCTTGCTGCAGCCGCTGCAGCTCCGCTTCGGAAATGTCCCAGTTACGCAACCGCTGCAGCGCGCTGTCCATGAGCGTGCGCATGTTCGCCTCGACCTCGGGACTTGCGTCTTTCACGGCCTGCACGCCTTTCCATGCGATCAGGTATTCCTGCTGTGCGGTCACGAGATCGGGGCTGTAGACCTCAAGCAGCGGCTCGCCCCGGCGCACCAACTGGCCGGTCGTATTTACGTGAAGTTTCTGGATCCAGCCCTCAAATTTGGGCGCGACGGTATGCAACTGGCGCTCGCTCGCCTGTATCGTCGCCACGGCCTGCACGGTGCGCGTGAGATCACGCAATTCCACGGTTTCAGTACGCACGCCGAGCTTCTGCACCTTGTCGGGATTAATCTTCACCACCGGGCCATTCGCGGCGGGCTCCCCTCCCGCGTAGACAGGCACATAGTCCATTCCCATCGAGTCCTTCTTCGGCACCGGCGAAGTGTCGGCCAAGCCCATCGGGTTACGGTAATAAAGAATCTTGCGTGCGGGGGCAGTTGCGCCAGGAGAGTTCGCTGAAGGAGTCACGGGTTTGGCGTTACCCCACCAGTAACCTGCGGCAAGGGCGGCCGCGATCAGCGCAATGAGGACAATTAGTTTAACGATGGATTTCACGTGGGACTCCGCTCAGGTGTGAATTCGAATTAATCAGAGGATTTGCCGGTCAGCAAGTCGATCTCGGCCAATGCTTTCTGAAAGTTCACCGCCGCCTGCGCCAAGCTTGTCTCATATCCAAAAACGGTCATCTGGCTGTCCATCAGCGTCAGGAAATCGGCACGGCTCACCCTGTAAGCGGAGAGTGCCGCTTCGACCGTCAGACGCGCCTGCGGCAGGATGGTGCTCGCGTACAGTCGGTGGGACTTGGCGCTTTGTTCAGCCATCGCCATCTGCTGGCGCAGTTTGGAAGTGAGTTCGTTTTCCTGGGCGCGATACATCTCGAGCGCCTGCTCACGTATTGCCACGGCTTCAGCAACGCGCGGTCCGCGCTTCGTGTCACGCCACACTGGCAGATTAATGGCGAGCGTGAAACTCACCATATCGTCGCGCCGATCGCCCATGAGCGTGGGGTCACGCTGCCCATACGCCAAGCGCGCCTCGAAGTCCGGATAGTAATCCTTGCGCGCGAGTTCAAGCGCCTTGCCCGCGCGTTCGATGGCAGTTTGCAGACCGAGGAGCTGGGGGCGATTTTTCACTGCCGCGTCCCGCAGTGTGCCGAAATCAAGCGCGACCGCGCGCAGCTCGGGAACCTGTGCGGCATCCAGCGCAATCACGGTGCTGCGCCGTCCGAGCGCGCGCGCGAGCTCGGCTTCGACGGACGGTCGTTCCCGGTCCAGACGGATCAACTCGTCCACCATCTTCGAGAGCTGTGTTTGCGCCTTGAGCACGTCGGCCTGTGTACCCAGGCCGACGGTATAGCGCGACTCGGCGATCTTCAGGAACTGCTCAAGGACGAGCTTGTTTTGCGTAACAAGCCGGGTTGACTCGGCGACAAATGCCAGATCGAAATAAGCAATCTTGACTTCGCGCCTCACGCGATTCACCGTTTCCCCATAGCCGTAACCCACGAGTTCGGCCTCTTTGGCGGCGACATCCTCGCGCAAACCGCGTTTGCCGGGATACGGCAGCTTTTGCGAGAGTCCAAGCATCTTCATCGTCATATCCTCGCGGCGGAAGCTGCCTGACGGGACGGGAAGGTTAATGACTCCCGCCTCCAGCATCGGATCCTCAAGCGCGCCTGCCGGCTTGATGCGCTGCTCGGCGGCTTCGCGCTCTCGCTTGGCAGCCTGGATTTCTGGATTGCTGCGTAGCGCCTCCGCGATCAATTCATCGATTACGGAAGCGCCAAGCGGCTGGGCGTAAATACCAGTGGTCAGCAACAGGCCGATGACGGCGACAGTCAGCAGTGCACGGTTCGATTTCGGTCGATTCATATCAGTGCTTTCTTCTTTAGACCTATGGCATTACGCGTAGAGTTGCTTGAAAACTACCTCGGCGGTGCGGTCGCGCGTGCCGCGATACTGATCAAGTGCCGTTGAGATCGCCTGACTAGCAGCGCGCTCGACAGCCAGGAATGGGTTATCCGCCGTCACCCCCTGACGTATATTGCCGCTACGACAGGCGTGCGTTTTTTAACCATGCGACAGCAGATCGATTGCGGAAAAAGTTGTACAGCGGTGCAAACACCAAGCCGCAATAGATGCCGTACAGGAATGTTTCAACAAGACCGAGGAAGAAGCTCTGCCAGGTGATCCACGTGAAGCCCGGTAAGAGCTTTAGCCATCCCTCGTACATGTGTTGACCAAATGCAAGGTCGTAGCCCACACAGAATACATAAGTGATGGCAAGAAACGATCCCATCGCCAGTCCGACATCGCGCCAGTAGAGCTTACCCATGGTGATGCCCTCCTTGAGGCTGTTCTTCCCGCGCGGAGCTACTCGCATATTTTTCGGGCTCACGCTCGAATTTGTCGCGGCAGGAGGCGGAGCAGAAGTGATAGGTCGTGCCGCCATACACGCTCGCGAAACTCGATTTCTGCCGATCGACCGTCATGCCGCAAACCGGGTCTTTAGTTTCGCCATCCGTATTGCCGTGGCCTGCATGTTGTCCATGGCCGTGACCGCCCATGACGTGCGCCCCGCAGCCGTAGCGCATCATGAGAAAAAACAATCCGCCCCAGATCAGGATCGACCCCAGTGATTTGAAAGATTCTGCGTCCATGTGTTGTCTCCAATTCCGTTACTCGATTTGCCACCGGGACGTGCGTGGCGCTGTCTCGCACGCTACTGTCCCGCTCTGCGCGTCGCTTGCAGGAATTCGCAATTACTCCCGGTTTCTAACGCTCAGAACATGAACCATCCGTAGAGGAAGAGCGTGTTGTTGTCCCCGGCGTTCCTGCCATTCCCGTCGTAATTGGAGCTGCCACCGTTGAAATTGCTGTAACGCGTGTAGCGCGCCCCCAACTTGATGTTCTGCAAGGGCAGATAGTTGAGATCGAGCAC
>JAYVME010000214.1:0-4759 GCA_043759115.1 Betaproteobacteria bacterium
CGATACGCCTGATCGTGCCGTATCCGCCCGGCGCCAGCACCAATGACATCCTCGGCCGCGCGCTCGCGGTGCGCCTGACGGCCGCACTGGGACAGCAGGTCGTGGTGGACAACCGCTCGGGCGCCAGCGGCAACATGGGTTCCGAGCTGGTGGCGAAATCCACGCCCGACGGCTACACGCTGCTGATCGGTGTCGCCGGCCCGCTCGCGGTCGGTCCGAGTGTCTATAGCAAGCTCGGTTACGACCCGATCAAGGACCTGGCGCCGATCGCGATGTTTGCGTCGATCCCGTATGTGCTGGTCGTCAACCCCGCGGTCCCGGCGACCAGCATCAAGGAACTGATCGCGCTGGCCAAAGCCAAACCAGGTCAGTTGAACTTCGCATCGAGCGGCAACGGCGGCTCGCCTCACCTATGCGGAGAGTTGTTCAAAGTCATGGCCGGCATCGACATCGTGCATATCCCGTACAAGGGCGCGGCCATCGCCATGATCGACGTGCTGAGCGGACAGATACCGATGATCTGCACCGGCGCGACCGCGCTTGCCGCGCACATCAAGTCCGGCCGCGTGCGCCCGCTCGGCGTGGCGACGTTGAAGCGCTCGGCGCTGATGCCCGATTTGCCGACCATCAGCGAGCAGGGACTGACCGGTTTCGAAGTCAACTCGTGGAGCGGCCTGCTGGCGCCGGCGAAGACGCCGGAACCCATCATCCGCCGCCTCTTTGATGCGGTGGCGAAGATCGTCAACAGCGACGACATGAAAAACTTTCTTGCCGGCGTCGGCGCCGAGCCGGCGCTGATGGATCCGCGCGAGTTCGGCGCCTACCTCAAGACGGATACCGTCAAGTGGGCGAAAGTGGTCAAAGCGGCGAACCTGAAAGTTGATTAGAACCCATCTCAAAAATCCAAAACAATTGAACGCAAAGCAACCGCCGATGAACGCCGATGAACACGGATAAGATTAAAGCAAGACGAATGCGCAATCCACCATCTGAAATTGAGACGTTACGGTTACCCCATCACCAGTCACAAATCACTCGTAACGTCGGCGTGGATCGGCGTTCATCGGCGGTTACGCATTTTTAAGTCGTTTTTTTCACGGAGCGCACATGAAATTCGGACGATTTGATCAGCAGGGCCGCATCTTCTTCGGCAGCGTTGAAGGCGACACGGTCATCGAGTTAGACGGCTCGCCGTTCGACGCCTACAACGAGACCGGCAAACGCCATGCGATGTCGTCGCTCAAGGTACTGCTGCCGTGCCTGCCCGCCAATTTCTACTGCGCGGGACTCAACTACCTCGCGCACATCGAATGGGGCAACCAGCGCAAAGGCACCAACAAGAAACCGCCCGAGAAAGCCGACGTCGGCTACCGCTCGAACAATGCGCTGATCGCCACTGGTGAAACCATTGTGATACCCGCCGATTCGCCGGGACCGGTGCAATACGAAGGCGAACTCGTCGCGGTAATCGGCAAGAAAGCGCGCAACCTGACCGAAGCGAACGCGCTCTCGTGCGTGCTCGGCTACACGCTGGGCAACGATGTCAGCGACCGCGGCTGGCAGGCGTCCGACCGCACGCTGTGGCGCGCGAAGAATTGCGACACGTGGAAACCAATGGGGCCGTTCATCGCAACCGGCCTCGATCCGTTGGACCTCACGATCTCAGTCAACGTCAACGGCGAGCCGGCGGCCGAGTACACGACCGACAAGATGCTGTTCTCGGCACAGCACTATATCGCGGAGATTTCGAAATACATGACGTTGTGGCCGGGCGACGTGATCTGGCTCGGCACCGACAACGCGACGCTGCCCGACCTGAAGCACGGCGACGTCTGCGAAATCATCCAGAAGGACATCGGCGTGCTGCGCAACCCGGTGGTGCGCGCGGACGCCTGAGTCACGCGCGCAGAGTCGTTATTGAGGCTCTGATCAAGTCCGTTCGTGCCGATGGTGCCGCCCGCGCCGCCGCGATTGTCACTGGATCACCTTGGTCGCCTGCATCAATATCGAGTTGGGAATTTTGATGCCGAGCGCTTTCGCGGTGATGAGGTTGACCACCAACTCGAACTCGGTGGGTTGTTCGATCGGCAGGTCGCCCGCCTTCGCGCACTTGAGGATTTTGTCGACGTATGCCGCGGCGCGGCGATACCTTACTGCGTAGTCGGCCCCATAACTCATAAGCCCACCGGCCTCGGCGATCTTCCGCACGCCAAACGTCGATGGCAGCCGTTGCCGCAGAGCGAGTCCGGCAATTTGCGCGCCGAGCGGGTTTAACGTCGAATCAGTCGAGACAATGAGTGCGCCCACGCGTTCCCGCGCCATGCGGGTCACCTTCGGCGCTACGCTTATCAGCAGTTCAAGGCGCTTGAATACAGTTTCCTCGGCCAGATTGGAGAACCCGGTGATGTTGCCGCCCGGACGGGCAAGGCTCGCCGCGAACCCGCTGCCGACCGGATCCGAGAACGACGTCGTGACGATGGGAATTGTCGTCGTTGCCTGCCGTGCAGCGCGGACTGCGGGCGTTCCGTTCGTGACAATCACATCGACGTTCAGCTTCACCAATTCCGCCGCCAGTGCCGGCAGCGGCCCGGTCTTCCCATCAGCGTAGCGCCATTCGATCACAAAATCGCTGCCCTCGACGCGCCCCAGATCGCGCAACGCCTTCACGAATACGTTGGCCAGATCATTGCTGTCCGATTTCGAGCCGGGATAGAGGTAGCCGATGCGCCAGACTTTTGTCTGGGGTTGGGCGTGAGGGGTGAGGCGAGCGCGGCCGCGCCAATTGCAAAAATAATTTTTCGGCGGTTGTTCATTACTCTCCCTTGGCAGGCGGCCATTATGCCCGCATGGCGGCTGACCGCATTATTCTGTTGCCGACACTTGCGCGCAGAATTCAGCCGGCTATTGCTGCGGCACGCCTGCGTCCTTCACTACTTTCGCCCATTTCTCCGTTTCGGCGCGGATAAATGCAGCGAACTGAGCGGGCGTTGAAGGCGCGGGATCGACGCCCTGTTCCATCAGACGGCGCTGCACATCCGGCGCGTTCAGCGCCTTATGCAGATCGGTGTTGAGCTTCGCGAGGATAGTCTTCGGCACCGCCGCAGGCGCGCACAACCCGTACCATACCGTGACATCGACCGCCACACCCGATTCGATCATGGTCGGTACGTCCGGCAGGTGCGCGGTGCGCGTGGGCGACGTGACGGCCAGCGCGCGAGTTCTGCCCGATTTCAATACCGCCAGTTGCGAAGACATGTTGTCGAACATCGCGGGAATATGGCCGCCGAGCAGGTCCACCAGCGCCGGCGCGCCGCCTTTATAGGGCACCGGCACGACATTGATCCCGACCGTCAGCCGGAACAATTCCAGCGTCATGTGCGGCGAGCTGCCGACGCCGGGATGGGCAATGGAAATCTTGCCGTCGTTCGCTTTGGTGTAGGCGATGAATTCGCTCACCGATTTTGCCGGCACCGCGGGGTTGACGACCAACACGTTGGGCGTGGTGCCGATCAGGGACACCGGCGCAAAATCCTTATAGTGATCGTACGGCAGTTGCTTGTAGAGCGACGGGGCGACGCCGTGCGACCAGATTCCGCAAAACAGGAGCGAGTAGCCGTCGGGCGCCGCTTTGGCCACGATGTCCGTGGCGATGGTGCCGCCCGCTCCGGCACGATTGTCCACCACGAGTTGCTGGCCCCAGATCTCGCTCAGCTTGGCGGCAACGATACGCGCGGTAACATCGACACCGCCGCCGGGTGCAAAGCCCACCATCAAGCGACCCGGCTTGTTCGGATACGGCTGCGAGTTCGCTGTACCGGCGCCAACCAGCGACAGTGCCGAGGCCACAGCAACCGCAAACCATTTCGCAGTAATCATTTCTCCTCCCTGCAATTTCCGCGCATATTATGCTCGTGTAACAAGGAGTCTGCCCGCCCCTGGCGATCGTCTCTTTTGGCCGGCAAACGACCATCGACCCCATGCGTAACAGTCCTTACTTGTTACTATAATGAGCAACAAGGGTTCAGGCCCATTTCAGGAGAAGACCATCATGCTGCGAGTTGTAAAGGGCTGGTTGGCGCTGTTGATCATGGCTGCGTCGTTTGCGGCAACTGCCGCGGGCGAGACGCATTGGGTGACGAGCTGGGCCGCTTCCGTGCACGGACCTTATCCGGTGGGCAATCCGTCGGCGCAGCCCAATCTCTCACTGGTGTTTCCCGCCGCCGAAACGGGCGCGCGCGATCAATCGTTCCGCCTCATCGTCAAGCCCGAGTTCTGGGGCGCCAGGACGCGCCTGCGCTTTTCCAATGCGCTCGGCACGCAGCCGGTCACGTTCGACGGCGCATACGCCGGTTTGCAATGGTCGGGCTCGGCGGTGATGCCGGGCACCAATCGCGCAATCACTTTCGGCGGCAAGCGGAGCGTGACCGTCGCGCCCGGTGAATCGGTGTGGAGCGATGCGGTGGCGCTGCCCTTCGTCAAGAAAGGCAACGCAGAGGTCGATGCCGTGATCGCCGGCATGCGCGAAGGTGTGGCGCGCATCCGCGGCAGAATTCCCGGCGTCAAGGTGATCGGCGCAACACTCACGTCCGCGCACGGCTTCGAGCTGCAGGACGAAAAGCGCAAGAAGTTGAACGAATTCATCCGCACCAGCGGCGTGTTCGATGGCGTGGCGGATTTCGACCGCGCCACCACAGACCCGCAGACCGGCGGCATGCAGGCCGCGTTTATACCCGACAACACGGTGGGCGGCCCCGGCGAC
>JAYVME010000215.1:0-10695 GCA_043759115.1 Betaproteobacteria bacterium
GATTTCACGTAAATGCGCGTCGGCGCAAGGATCAGATCACTTAACGTCTTGCCGTCGATTTGCGACGACAGATCGATCTTGTTGCGCGCGATGATGCGGCGGATCAGCGAATAACCGTTGGAATGCGCGCCGCTGGCGGCAAGCCCCAACACCGCGTCGCCCGCGGCGATGGATTTGCCGTCGATGATTTTGCTTTTTTCGACCACCCCGACCGCGAAACCGGCGAGATCATATTCGCCCGCCGGGTACATGCCGGGCATTTCGGCGGTCTCGCCGCCGATCAACGCGCAGCCCGCCTGCTCGCAACCGGCGGCGATCCCTTTCACCACCTGGGTGGCGGTCGCCACGTCGAGCTTGCCACAAGCGAAATAGTCGAGGAAAAAGAGTGGCTCCGCGCCCTGCACGAGGATGTCGTTGACGCTCATCGCCACCAGATCGATGCCGATGGTGTCGTGGCGATCGAGTTCGAACGCGAGTTTCAGTTTGGTGCCCACCCCGTCGGTACCCGAGACCAAAACCGGCTCGCGATACTTCGCCGGGATGCCGCACAGCGCGCCAAATCCGCCGATGCCGGCGAGCACCTCGGGCCGCATGGTTTTTCTGGCGTAGGGCTTGATGTTTTCTACGAGCTCGTCACCGGCATCGATGTCGACGCCGGCGTCGCGATAAGTCAGGGATTTTGATGGATCCGGTGTGCTCAAGTTGCGCTCTCGCGGTTCGTAAACAGCGGATGGGTCGGGTAAGATAGCGCTTCCCGTGTGCTGTATTCCATTGTCGCGCCCCGGATTTTACCCGAAATGACATCATACTGCTCCGCAGCAATGCCCTGCGCATGAAACAACTTGCGCTCGATATCGCGCAACCGCCGGCGCCGGCACTGGACAACTTCGTGCCCGGCCGCAATGCCGAGCTGGTGGTGGCGCTTTACTCGCTTGCGAACGGCAGCGGCGAGCGCTTCATTTATGTGTGGGGCGCTCCCGGCAGCGGCCGCAGTCATTTGTTGCGCGCAGTACTGGCAGCGGCGCAGTCCGATGGCAGGCGGGTGGCGACGTTTGATCCGCGCGCCGCGCAAGCAGATCCCGCCGACGATGCGTGGTGCGCGGCCGACGACGTGGACGGGCTCGATGCCGGGGCGCAAATTGCGTTATTCAATCTGCATAACCAGATCAGGGCCGGGCGCGGTGCGCTGCTCGCGAGCGGCAATGCGCCGCCGGCGCGGCTGGCATTGCGCGCCGACCTGGTGACGCGGCTTGCGTCCGGCCTCGTTTATCAGGTGCATGCGCTGAACGAAGAGGAAAAAGTCGCAGCACTCAGGCGCCACGCGCAGGCGCGCGGATTCCAGTTGTCGCAGGAAGTCGTCGCGTATCTCCTGCGCCACGCGCGGCGCGACCTGCCGTCCCTGCTCGCCCTGCTCGACGCGCTCGACCGTTATTCGCTCGCGACCCGCCGCGCCATCACGTTGCCGCTGTTGCGCGAGTTGCTTGACGTTACCGCCAAAAAAAATGCAACCGCCGATGAACCTCGCGCTATTCGACCTCGATAACACGCTGCTGTCGGGCGACAGCGATTTCGAATGGGCGCAGTTCCTGATCGAGAAGGGCGTGCTCGACCGCGAAGTGTACGAGGCGCGCAATAACCGATTCTATGAAGAGTACAGGAACGGCACGCTCGACATCCACCAGTTTCTCGATTTTCAGTTAAAGCCGCTGGCGCGCCATCCGCGGGGCGTGCTCGACGACTGGCATGCGGAATTCATGCAGAAGAAAATCGCGCCCATCATGCGCTCGCGCGGACGCGAGTTGATCGCGCGCCATCGCGCCGACCTGTGCGCGATTATCACCGCCACCAACAGTTTCGTGACCGCGCCGATTGCGCGCGACTTCGGCGTCGACCACCTGCTTGCGACCGAGCCGGCACAGGTGAACGGCGAGTTTACGGGGGAAATCGCTGGCAAGCCGTGCTTTCGCGAAGGCAAGATCGAGCGGCTCGAAGACTGGCTCGCCGGCCGCGGGCAAACGCTGAAGTCGTTTGCGCAAAGCTGGTTTTACAGCGACTCGCTGAACGACCTGCCGCTTTTGAAGCGCGTCACGCATCCGGTGGCGGTCGATCCGGATGCCACGCTGCGCGCCCATGCCGGGCAGCACGGCTGGCCGATCATCAGCTTGGAGGGCAGGATTGAGGATTGAGGATCGAGGATTGAGCATCCTCTGGCGAGGATTGCGAGCGAAATTCAACCAGTCTATGGTTGAACGAGCCGGCTTCAATCCACAATCCTCTATCCTCAATCCTCAATCCTAAACATGTCGCGCGCTCCGCTGATAATAGTGCTCGCGCTGGTTGCCGCCGGCAGTCTCTTTGTGGCGCTGATGTTCGGCAGCCTGTCGATTTCCGCGGCGCAGATTTTCGACGGCATCGTTGCGCCGGCGCCGGGCGTGGTGGACGATGTGATCTGGAAACTGCGTTTGCCGCGCGTGCTCGCCGCGTTCGCCTGCGGCGGCCTGCTGGCGACCGCCGGCGTGCTGCTGCAGGTGCTGCTCAGGAATCCGCTGGCCGACCCCTACATACTTGGCATCTCGGGGGGGGCTGCACTTGGCGCGTTGACGGCGGTTTTGTTCGGCGCCGGGGTGGCGGGCGGCAATCTCGCCGCGCTGGCCGGCGCGCTCGGCGCCATCGCGATCGTATTCGCGCTGTCGTTCCGCGCGGGCGACTGGAATCTGCACCGGCTGTTGTTGACGGGTGTGGTGTTGTCGGCGGGTTTAACGGCGCTGATCAGCCTGCTGCTCACGCTCGCCCCGCAGGCGCAGTTGCGCGGCATGTTGTTCTGGTTGATGGGTGATTTGTCCCATGCCGAAGCGAGCGGTGGGGCATGGCTGGTGCTGGCGCTGGTGGTGGTGGTGTTCACGCTGTGGTCGGGCAGCCTCAACGCGCTCGCATTGGGCGCGCTGAAGGCACGCGCGCTCGGCGTCGCGGTGGGCAGCCTGCAGTCAGCGCTTTATTTCGGCGCGGCGGTGGCGACGGTGGCCGCGGTCCTGCTTGGCGGCACCATCGGTTTTGTCGGCATTATGGTGCCGCACGCGTTGCGGCTCTGCGGTGTTAACGATCATCGCTGGTTGCTGCCGGCGGCAGCGCTGGCGGGCGGTAGCTTTGTGACACTCGCCGATACGTTTGCGCGCACGGCGTGGGCGCCGCAGCAGTTGCCGGTGGGCGTGTTTACCGCGCTGCTCGGCGTGCCGGTGCTGCTCTATCTGTTGTCGCGCAAGCCATGATGCTGCGCGCCGAAGGGTTGACGATTTCCATCGGCGCGCGCGTCTTGTGCCGCGATCTTGATCTCGCCGTGGCGCCGGGCGAATTGTGGGCGGTGCTCGGTTGCAACGGCAGCGGCAAGACAACGCTGCTGCACGCGCTGGCCGGGCTTGCACCCGCGGCGGCGGGCAAAGTCGCCATTGGCGGCAGGGGGTTGGCGGATTACTCGCGGCGCGCGCTCGGCCGCACGCTCGGCATCCTGCTGCAGCGCGAAGACCAGGAATTCTGGGGCACGCTGCGCGACTATGTGATGCTCGGCCGCTATCCGCACGCGCATGCGCGGTTCGGCTGGAGTGCGGACGACGAAGACGCGGCCGCGCGCGCGCTGGCGGCGTTCGATCTGGCCGCGCTGGCGGAGCAGGCGTATGGCACGTTGTCGGGCGGCGAGCGCCAGCGCGCGCGCCTCGCCCAGCTGTGGGCGCAGGCGCCGCCCATCATGCTGCTCGACGAGCCTTTGCAGCATCTCGATTTGAGGCACCAGCTGCAAACGCTCGAACTGTTGCGCGAGACGACGCGCCAGGCGGGCAGGGCGGCGGCGCTGGTGCTCCACGATTTGACGTTCGCCGGGCGCTGCGACCGCATACTGATGCTGTACGGGGACGGCCGTTACGCGGCGGGAACGGCGGCGCAACTGCTGCAGCCGCAACGGCTGGAAGACCTTTACGGCTGCCGCGTGCGCGGGTTCGGCGACGGGGCGGATGCGCATTTCATCCCCGTTATATAATTAACGGAGCACAAATTCGAGCAGACGCACATTTGGTGCGCCGCTCAATTTGTTTGTCGACGGTGCGAACCGAGGGCGTATTATTGCCGCGCCGCTCAATTTGTTTCAAATATAGGCCACCTATTTAATGATCCGGCGTTTTCTCGGCAAGGTTTTTTCCGGCACGCTGTTCCAGTCGGCGCAGCCCCGGGTCATACCGCTCAAGACGCATCGCATCGCGCGCGATCACGTCAGCCTTAGCGCGATCAAGACCTGCGAGATGCTGCAGCAGCACGGGCATGCCGCGTACGTGGTCGGCGGCGCGGTGCGCGACCTCCTGTTGGGCGGCATACCGAAGGATTACGACGTGGCGACCGCGGCGACGCCGGAAGAGGTGCGTGCAATCTTCCGCCGCTCGCGCATCATCGGGCGCCGCTTCCGGCTCGTGCATGTGATGTACGGTGCCGAGACCATCGAAGTGTCCACTTTTCGCGGCGCTGCCAGCGCCGCCGCGGCCGATGACGGCGATCATTCGACCGACGAGCACGGGCGCATCTTGCGCGACAACGTGTTCGGCAGCATGGAGGATGACGCGCGGCGGCGCGATTTCACCGTCAACGCGATGTTCTACGATCCGGTGCGCGAGGAGGTGATCGATTATCACGGCGGTATCGCCGACATCAAGGCGAAGAAGCTGCGCATGATCGGCGATCCGGCGCAGCGCTATCGCGAAGACCCGATCCGCATGCTGCGCGCGGTGCGGTTCGCGGCCGCGCGCGGGCTGGAGATTGAAACGCGCACCCGCAAGCCGATCCGCGCCCTGGCCGACTTGATGCTTAACGTGCCCAAAGCACGCATGTTCGACGAAATGATGAAGCTTCTGATGTCAGGGCACGTGGCGGAAGGCGTGCGGCGCCTGCGCCGGGAAGGGCTGCATCACGGCGTGCTGCCGCTTCTCGACGTGATACTCGAGCAGCCGCTCGGCGAGCGCTTCGTGATGCTCGCGCTCGAGAACACCGACCAGCGCATCAACGAAGGCAAGACGGTGTTGCCTGGATTTCTGTTCGCCGCGCTGTTATGGCACGAGGTGCTCGCGGCATGGAAAGCGGCCGCGGCGCGCGGCATGCACACCATGCCGGCGCTGTTCGAGGCGATGGACCGCGTGCTGCAGGTGCAGGCGGAGAAGCTCGCGATACCGCGCCGCTACGGCGCCGACATGAAGGACATCTGGGCGTTGCAGGCGCGCTTTCTCAACCGCTCCGGACGGCGGCCCTATCTCTTGCTCGAGCACCCGCGTTTTCGCGCCGGGTTCGATTTTCTGCTGCTGCGCTGCACGAGCCGCGAGATCGATGCCGAAATCGGCGACTGGTGGGAAAAATTCCAGCATGCCGACGAGACGACGCGCGCCGGCATGCTGATGAAAGACAGTCCGGGTGCGGCCAAGAAACGCCGCCGGCCGCGGCGCAAGAAAAAGCCGGCGGCCGCGGCCGCCGCGACTGACGCGGCATGACCGGCATGACTGGTGTCACCGCGTATATAGCGCTCGGCGCCAATCTCGACGATCCGGTGGCGCAGGTGACGGCGGGCTGCGCGGCGCTCGCGGCGTTGCCGCGGACGCGGTTACTCGCGTGCTCATCGCTTTATCGCACGGCGCCGGTGGGTTATGCCGACCAGCCGGATTTCATCAACGCCGTGGCGGCGGTGGAAACGACGTTAAATCCGCGCGAGTTGCTCGACCAGTTGCTGGCGACCGAACTCAAACACGGCCGCGTGCGCAAGTTTGCGAACGCGCCGCGCACGCTGGATCTCGATGTGCTGCTGTATGGCGACGTTGAACTGCACGAGGACGGACTGACGATCCCGCATCCGCGCCTGCACGAGCGCGCCTTCGTGCTCGTGCCGCTCGCGGAGATCGCGCCGCACTGCGTGGTGCCCGGACACGGCGCGGTGGGCGAGTTGCTGCGCGCGGTCCGCGCCGAAGACGCGGTGCGTCTCGGCACGGCCGAAAAAGCTGCATGACGCCGCTGCCTGAAAAATACCGCTACATCGTGGTCGAGGGACCGATCGGTGCCGGCAAGACAAGTCTCGCGCGCCTGCTGGCCGAGAAAAGCGGCAGCACGCCGCTCCTGGAAGATCCGGGTGCGAATCCATTTCTGCCCGGCTTCTACCAGGACAATGCGCGCTACGCGCTGCCGACACAGCTGTTTTTCCTGTTCCAGCGCGCGAACCAGGTGCGCGATCTCACGCAGGCCGACCTTTTCAAGCGCGCCACCGTGGCGGATTTCATTCTCGACAAGGACCCGCTGTTCGCGCGCCTGACGCTGAACGACGACGAGCTGAACCTGTACCAGCAGATTTACGCGCAGTTAAAGCCGCAGGCGGCGGTGCCCGATCTGGTGATTTACTTGCAGGCGTCGACCGAGACGCTGATCGAGCGCGTCAAGCGCCGGGCGGTGAGTTACGAGCGCGCGATTTCCGAGGATTACCTGCTGCGGCTCGCGGAAAGCTATGCGCGGTTTTTCTACCAATACGACGCTTCCCCCGTGTTGATCGTCAATTCCGAGCATCTGAATTTTGTCGACACGCCGGCCGATTTGGATTTATTGTTGCAGCGCATCGCCGCGATGCGCGGCGCGCGCGAATTTTTCAGCCTCGGGGAGTAACGCATATGCGCACTCCATTGACGACGCTGGGCAAGATGATGCAGGACGGCGACAAGATCACCATGCTGACCTGTTATGACGCGAGTTTCGCCGCGGTGCTCGACGCGGCGGGGGTCGACACGTTGCTCATCGGCGATTCGCTCGGCATGGTGCTGCAGGGACACGATTCGACGCTGCCGGTCACGCTCACTGACGTCGCGTATCACACGGCGTGCGTGGCGCGCGGCGCCAAGCGCGCGTTGATCATCGCGGACATGCCGTTCGGCACATTCCAGGTGAGTCCGCGGCACGCGTTCGAAAACGCGGCGCAGTTGATGGCGGCCGGCGCGCAGATGGTCAAGATCGAAGGCGGTGAAACCATGGCGGAAACGATTGCGTTTCTGACCGCGCGCGGCGTGCCGGTGTGCGGCCATCTGGGGCTCACGCCGCAATCCGTGCACACGCTGGGCGGCTACCGCATCCAGGGCAAGACGGATACGCAGGCGCAGCAGTTGATCGCCGAGGCAAAAATGCTGCAGGAAGCGGGCGCCGGCATGCTGGTGCTCGAACTGATTCCGGCGGCGCTGGCGCGCGCCGTGACGGCGGCCCTGCGTATTCCGACCATCGGCATCGGCGCCGGCGTCGATTGCTCAGGGCAGGTGCTGGTGCTGCACGACATGCTCGATATCTATCCCGGCAAGAAAGCGAAATTCGTCAAAAATTTTCTGCACGGCGCCGGCAGCGTGCAGGGCGCGATCGAGGCCTTTGTCAGGGAGGTCAAAGCGAAGACTTTTCCCGCGGCCGAGCATTCTTACTAGAAGCCATCTCAAAAATCTCAAGCAACCGCCGATGAACGCGGATGAACGCAGATAGATACTAGATCTCACGAAGGCCAGACCGTCGAAAATGTATCGGCGTTTATCGGCGGTTACACGCCTTTTAGGGTTTTTGAGACCGGTTCCAGGATTGAGGGGTGAGGATCGGGTAAATGCCATCGGCGTGGTTTGGATTAGAATAGCGCTCCCTCAATCCTCGGCCCCTCGCTTCGCTCTCCTCGTTCCTCAATCCTGCTTTTAAAAACATGGACGTCATCCATTCCGTCGCCGCCTTGCGCGAGCGTTTGCAGGGCGAGCCGAACAATGTGTTCGTGCCGACGATGGGCAATCTGCACGCCGGTCACATTCAACTGATCAATATCGCGAAGCCGCGCGCCGCGTGCACGGTGGTGAGCATCTTTGTCAATCGCCTGCAGTTCGGTCCGCGGGAAGACTTCGAGCGCTACCCGCGCACGCTCGAGGCGGATTGCGCGAAGTTGCGCGCCGCCGGCGTCGACGTCGTCTTCGCGCCGGACGAGCAGGAAATTTATCCCGAGCCGCAGACTTACGTCGTCGAGCCGTCCGATTTGCAGCACATCCTCGACGGCGCGGTGCGCCCCGGACATTTCAGCGGCGTCTCGACGGTGGTGCTCAAGCTCTTCAACATGGTGTCGCCGCACTCGGCGATATTCGGCAAGAAGGATTACCAGCAGTGTTTGGTGCTCACCAATATGGTGCGCCAGCTGGCGCTCCCGATCGAGATCATCCTCGCCGAGACGGTGCGCGCCGGCGACGGTCTCGCGCTGTCGTCGCGCAACGCGTATCTGACTGCTGAAGAGCGCAGTGAGGCGCCCCGCCTGTATCAATGCCTGCGCGGCGCGCACGATCAGCTGGCGGGCGGCGCGCGCGATTACCAGCGCATCGAGCTGGACGTGATGGCGGAACTCGCGCACCACGGCTGGAAGCCCGATTACATCGCGGTGCGCCGGCAAAGCGACCTGCAACCGCCGCAAAACGGGGAGCGCCGGCTGGTGGTTCTCGCGGCGGCGCGACTCGGCAAAACGCGCCTGATCGACAATATCGAAGCGAGTGTCTGAGGTGCCCGCCGCAGTTACAGATGATGGCGGGCCGATTGCCTGATACTATTAGCGCTATGGACGCCAAAACAACGATAGGTGAAGTCAAGAAACGGTTCTGCAGCACCGGCAGTCATTGGACGACGGGCGAGTTCCGCAAGATCGGCACCACCCGCTGGATCTGCCTCGCCTGCTTCAAGCGCCGGCAGGCCGAACTGCGCAATCTCACCAAGAACAAGCTGCTCGCAGCCGGCGGCGCCGCAAAAAAATAGCCGGGTTGCAACGCAGCGCCGGAAAGGGATACGCCCTGCCGCCGATTGCGGAATCCGGCGCGCCGGGCTTTCAGTCCAGCGGCTGGTTCGGCGTGCTTGCGGCCGCCGGCACCCCGCCGGAGATCATCCGCAAGCTTAACGCGGAAATCACCGGCGCCATGCGGCAGGCGGATATGCGCGAAGCGGGGATCAAGCCCGACTAGAATCCATCTAAAAATCCAAAACAGTATTTGCCGCCTAGCCCTCATCCCATGCCCTTCTCCCACAGGAGAAGGAAATCTAGCAGCCTCCCCTCTCCAATCGTGGAGAGGGGTCGGGGGTGAGGATCGAACGCCGATGAACGCAGATAAGAACCAGACATAAACCAGTCACGGATTTCACAGGGGAAAAATACCCCTGAACCGTGCGATGAATTCTTGTTTTTCTCCGTGCCCCTCAAGGGCGTATTAAAAGGAATATTCTCCGAAGCGAATGCTTTTTGAATTTATCGGCGTTCATCGGCGTACCCCTCAAGGGGGTATTGAAATGAATTTATCGGCGGCTACGCACTGGGTTTACTGATCGAGCTTCACATTCGCGTCGACGATTATTTTCGCGAACTGTTTGGATTTCGTTTTGACGAATTCGCGGAATTGTTCCGGCGTGTCGGTCGCCGGCTCGAACCCGAGTCCCTTCAGCTTGATCGCCACCTCCGGGTCCTTGAAGCCCTGCACTGCGGCGGCGTTCAGTTTGCGCAGGATGGGGTCAGGCAGGTTGGCTGGCGCGTAGAAGCCGAAAAAGTTGACGACATCGAAGCCCGCCAGCGGCGCGTACTCGGCGATCGCCGGCACCTCGGGCATCATCGATACGCGCGTGAGCGAGGTGACGCCCAGCGGCCGCACCTTGCCGCTGTCGATGAAGGGGAGTGCGGCGGCGATGCTCACGAAAGTCATCGTAATGTGCTTGCCCGCCACGTCGGCAATCTGGGGTGCGGCGCCTTTATATGGCACATGCGTGATTTGCACGCCCGCCAGTTTGTTGAAGAGCTCGCCGGTCAACTGCTGCGGATTGCCGATGCCGCTCGACGAAAATGTCAGCTTGCGCGGATTGTCCTTCGCATAGGCGATGAGTTCCTGAATGTTTTTCGCCGGCACGTCGGCGTTCACCACCAGCACGTTGGGCACCTTCACAAGGTTGGTGATCGGCGCGAGATCCTTCTCCCAATCGTAGGCCATCGTCTTATAAAGATGGGGATTGACCGCCATTTCGCCGGACGCGACCAGCAGCAGGTGGCCGTCAGGCGCCGCCTTCGCAACGGCCTGCGTGCCTATCATGCCGCTCGCGCCGGCGCGGTTGTCGATTACCACCGATTGCCCCAGCGCTTTGCGCAATTGTTCGCCGAGCAGGCGCGCGGTGATGTCGGTGCCGCCGCCGGCCGGAAACGGCACGACGATTTTGATCTCGCGATTCGGGTACTGCTCTTGGGCGCTGCTGGTGCCGCCGAGCGTCAGAGCGACGGTGACGCTGGCTAGTTGCAGTAGTGCGCGCAGATTTCGCATGGGTGTCTCCGCTTGAAATGAAGTGAACCGAGGATGCGGCAATTCTACTCCGCGCCGCGCACCGCGAGGTTTGGCGCGCGACGTGTTAGACTTTTTACGAATGTCTGAAGCCGGCGGATTGAAGGCGGAAAATTGAAAAGCATACAGATAGACCGCTATGGCGGGCCCGAGGTGCTGGTCCGTCGCGACATCGCGACGCCGGTTGCCGGGGCCGGCGAAGTGCTGATACGCGTCAGCCACGCGGGCATCAATTTCATGGACATCCACACGCGCGAGGGCAAATATGCGAACTCGCGCACCTACCCGGTGGCGCTGCCGTGCACGCTCGGCATGGAAGGCGCGGGGC
>JAYVME010000216.1:0-10692 GCA_043759115.1 Betaproteobacteria bacterium
CAGGTCCCGCATTGACCGACGTCGTCGCCGGTCAGATACCCGCGACCTTCACGTCGATGGCCACCGCCGCACCGTTCGCGCAGTCGGGACGCCTGCGCATCCTCGGGGTGACCAGCGCGAAGCGCCTGCCCGCGTTCCCCGCTGTGCCGACGTTCGAGGAAAGCGGCGTCGCCGGCATGGTGGTCGAGCACTGGTGGGGCGTGATGGCGCCGGCCGGCGTGCCCAAACCCGTCGTCGAAAAACTGCGCGGCGAAATCGTCAATGCAGTGAACTCCGCCGACGTGCGCGAGCGCTTTGCCGCGCTGGCGGTGGAACCGCGCACCCTCACGCCGCAACAATTCCACGCGCTGCTCGAGGCCGATGTCAAACGCTGGGCGAAGGTTGTCAGGGATGCGGGCATCAAAATCGAATGAGCGCCGCCGCGCTTTCCGCTACGCGCGACCATGACTGATACACGCTTCGAGGCGGCGTTCGCGACGCTCGCCGCGGATGCGCAACTGCAGCGGGACTTCGCCGCGCTCTGCGATTGCGGCGGCCGGCGCGCCGGGAGCGCGGCTGAACAGTCAGCGCTGGCGCTCGTTCACACGCGTCTCGCGGCCATCAACAGCGCGGCCACCGTCGAGCCGGTCACCTATGCGGGCTGGCGATGTTCGGCGGCGACATTGACGCTAGCCGACGGCACATCTCTCGCCTGCAACGCACTGCTCGGTTCGCTCTCGACGCCGCCGGACGGCGTGACCGCGGAGGTGGTCGATCTTGGCCGCGGCACGGCCGAAGATTTCGCGCGCCAGGCGCAAGATCTCGCGGGCCGCTTCGCGCTGGTGCGCCACGAATATCCGTTTTCCGCCACGCACGTGCATCGCCGCCGCAAGTACGGCTGGGCGATGGAGCGGGGTGCCGCGGGTTTCATTATTGCCAATCCCTTGCGCGGCGCGGGCCCGCTCGCGGGCTCGTCGGGCCGCGGCGGCGCGGCGGGCATTCCCGCTGTCGCCACCGATTTCGAATCCGCCGCGCGACTCGCGGCACGCGGCGCGCCGCGCACACGCGTGCATTTGAAGGTCGCCGGTGAAGATTACGCGGCGCAAACTGGTGTCGTAATTCTCGATCTGCCCGGACAAACCGATCAGCGCGTCGCGTTAAGCGCGCACGTCGACGGCCACGACCTCGCCGAAAGCGCGATGGACAACGCCACCGGTGTGGCAGTCGTGCTGGCCGTGGCGCGCGCATTCGCGCCGCTGATCGCCACCTCCCGGCGCGGCCTCAAAGTGTGCCTCTTCAGCGCTGAAGAATGGGCGCTCGCCGGCTCGCGCCAGTACCTGGACCGCATGCCCGCAAGCGAGCGCGCTCTGATTGCGCTCAACATCAACCTCGACACCGTCGGCGGCGACGCGCAGCTGACCGCCCTTACGAGCGAATTCCCGCAGCTCGCCAGATTCGTGCGCGACACCGCGGCGGCGGCCGGTATTACGCTCGGCACTTACGCGCCCATGATGTCCAATTCCGACCATTACAATTTCGCGCGACATGGCATTCCCGCACTGCGCCTGGTGGCCGGTTTCGATCGTCCGCAATGCAATATCAGGCACATCCTGACACGCGGCGACACGCGCGAGAAAGTAACGGCGGCGGAATTAACGTCCGCCGCGCGACTGACCGCCGTGCTGCTGGCCCGCGCGCTGACGGCCAGCGACACCGAGGTCGCGGAGCTGCGAAAAAAATAATGGCGACGTACGCGATCGGCGACATCCAGGGTTGCTACCGGGCCTTCCGGCGACTGCTCGACCAGATTCGCTTCGATCCGGCGGGCGACCGCCTGTGGCTGGTCGGCGACCTGGTGAACCGCGGCCCGCAATCGCTGGCGGTGCTGCGTTTCGTCAAGAGCCTGGGCACGCGCGCGATCACGGTGCTCGGCAATCACGATCTGCATCTTCTGGTGGTTGCCGCCCGCCACGTCAAGCAGCATCACGGCGATACTTTGAATGCAATCCTGCGCGCGCCCGACCGCGATGAACTCCTCGACTGGCTGCGGCGGCGCAAGATGATGCATGCCGCCGGACGCTACGCGCTGGTGCACGCGGGTTTGCTGCCGCAATGGTCGATTGCAAAAGCGCTCGCGTTGGCGCGCGAAGTCGAGGCCGCGCTGCAAAGCGACGATCACGACGAGTTTCTGCGCCACCTGTACGGCAACCAGCCCGATCGCTGGCGCGACAATCTGACCGGTATCGACCGTCTGCGCGTCATCACCAATGCGTTCACGCGCCTGCGCCTGTGCACGGTGAAAGGCACAATGGAATTCGCGCACAAGGGCAAGCCGGTCGACCTGCCGCGCGGCTACCTGCCGTGGTTTAAAGTGCCACGGCGCCGCCACCGCGCGACCACCGTCATCTTCGGCCACTGGGCGGCGCTGGGACTTTATATGGATTCGAACGTGGCCGGACTCGATACCGGCTGCGTGTGGGGCCGCGATCTGACCGCGCTCAGGCTTTCCGACCGGAAGCTTTTCCGCTGCGCCGCTGCGGCGCGGGCACGTTAAGCGCCTGGGCGATGAGCCGCGCGGCCTCGTGCGCAAGTTCGCGCCGGTGCGTACCGTCGCACGCCAGCGGCGGCAGGAATTGCAGGTGGCCGTGGATCACGGGTTGCGTGAGCATCAACCGCAACGCATCCATCAACGTTTTGTCGCCTTCATAATCCGCCTCGCGGCATAAGCTGCCGTCGGCGCGGGTGTAACGGATCGCCACCGGAAATAACCTTGCGTTGCACGCGAGTGCCGGCTGCAGCAGCGACGCGTGAAACGGCAGCACCACATCCCCCGCGGTGATGACGCCTTCCGGAAACACCGCAAACGCATCGCCCTGCGTGAGAGCGGCGGCGACCTCGGCGTTGATTTCTGCGGTGTGACGGCGGTGCGCGCGCTCGATGAACAACGTGCCGCCTTTCTCGCACAACCAGCCGAGCACCGGCCATCGCCGGATTTCGGATTTGGCGACGAAACGCATCGTTTGCACCGCGTTAATCGCAAAAATGTCGAGCCACGAGACGTGATTCGCGACGATCATCACCGGCGCATCGCCGGCGCGCGGCGGCTCACCGCTGACTGTCACGCGTACCGCGAGTATTGTCAGCAGCTGTGTCGACCAGCGACGCACGTGCGCGACACGCTGCGCTTTGCCGAAAAACGGAAAGACCATCGCCACCATCACGACCGCACGCAGAACATGCACCATCATGCGCACGAAGCGCAGCGCGCGAACCACCGCAGATGTCGGTTTGATGGCCAGGGTGCGAATAGCCGCTGTCGTTTGCCGTCGGGACGCGCCGCGTGCTTCAGCGCGGATCAGCGCGGATCAGTGTGTGACGCGCGTGCTCTTGGGGCCGGACAACACGCGCACACGCTCGCCGGGCTTGAACAATTCACCGTCGGGTTGCAGCACCAGCAGCAACGACCCGGTGTCGAGCCTGACCGCGATTTCGAGACCTTCTTTGCTGGATGCCGCGTTCTCGAGTGCGCGTCCGGCGACGCTGCCGGCGACCGCGCCGGCCACCGATGCGGCCTGGCTGCCTCTGCCGCTGCCGAACGTGCCGCCGGCGATACCGCCGGCCGCAGCACCACCGAGGGTGCCGATGGCGCCGCTCGATGCGGGCAACGGCACGCGACGCACCTCCTCAACCACGCCTGTCCGCACGTCCAACTCCTCGCCCGGCTGACTATTGCCCGGCGCGTGCGTGCCGCAGCCCGCAAGAAGCAGGCTGCATACCCATAACGCGCGGGTCGGGAATGTAGTCACGGCGGGCTGCCGCTCACCAGATGGCGGTCCCAAAGTTCTGCTTGAAACGTACCGCGACCTCGTCGCGCGTGATCTGATGATTCTGCCCGCCGCGGTGCGCGATCTTGAGCGCGCCGAGCAACGATGCGAGCCGCCCGGTCAGTTCCCAGTCGAGGCCATTGCCGATGCCGTATAACAGCCCCGCGCGGTAGGCGTCGCCGCAGCCCGTGGGATCGATCACCTCAGCCGGCTGCGCGCAGGGTATTTCGAGCTGCCTGCCGCCGGCGTAGATCAACGAGCCCTTGGCGCCCAGCGTGACGATCAATGCCTTGACGTGTTGCGCGAGCGCGGCCAGCGTCTGGCCGGTTTTCTCCTGCAAGAGACGCCCCTCATAATCGTTGACCGTCAGGTAATCGGCCTTGCGCACGAAATCGAGTAGTTCGTCGCCGGTGAACATCGGCAGCCCCTGGCCGGGGTCGAAGATGAACGGGATGCCGGCGGCCTGAAACTCGCTGGCATGCTGCAGCATCCCGTCGCGCCCGTCGGGCGCGACAATGCCGAGGGTAACGCCCGCCGCGTCGGCTACATGATTCTGGTGCGAATGATTCATCGCGCCGGGATGGAATGCCGTGATTTGATTGTCGTCGAGATCTGTGGTGATGAACGCCTGGGCGGTGAACGTACCCGCCACCTGCCGGATATGTCGCTGCGACAACTCCAGTTTTTCGAGGCGATATAAGTACGGCTGGGAATCGTCGCCGACCGCCGCCATGATCTGCGGTTGGCCGCCGATCATTTTCAGGTTGTAGGCGATATTGCCGGCGCAGCCGCCAAATTCGCGGCGCATGTCGGGCACCAGAAATGCGACGTTCAAAATGTGCAGTTGCTCGGGAAGGATATGCTCCTTGAAACGCCCCGGAAACACCATGATGGTGTCGTAGGCGATCGAGCCGCAAATCAAAGTAGTCATGCGCACGGTCCGTTGCAAAGGCGCGAATTATACCATCGGCATCAGGCTGCCGGCGCCCAGCAGCACGAGCGACCACACGACCAGCGCGTTGATCACGCTCAACATCACCGCGGCGCTGCCGAAATCTTTCGCGCGCTTGGCGAGCACGTGATTTTCGAGCGACACGCGGTCGGTGATCGCTTCGATCGCCGAATTGAGCAACTCCACGATCAACACCAGCAACACGCTGGCGATCAGCAGCGCCTTGGCGAGTCCGCTGACGTGCATCGAAAACACCAGCGGGATGAGGATCAGCGCAAGCAGCACTTCCAGCCGGAACGCTTCCTCGTATTTGAACGCCGCGGCGAAGCCGTCGAGCGAGTAAAACAGCGCCTTCCAGATACGCTTCAAGCCGGTCTTGCCTTGGTAGGGACTCGTCATCCGCCGGCCGCCTTCGCCATGCCGCGCCAGGCGAGATCGAGTTCGCGCGCGGCCTTCACCTCGTCGAGCCGGCGCACCGGTGTCGAGTGGGGCGCGGTTTTCACGAGCGCGGGTTGCTCGCGCGCCTCGATGAGAATTTCGCGCATCGCCCGCACGAACGCATCGAGCGTCTCTTTCGATTCCGTCTCGGTCGGCTCGATCAGCAAACACTCGGGCACCAGCAGCGGAAAGTAAGTGGTCGGCGCATGAAACCCCTTGTCGAGCAGCCGCTTCGCGAAATCCATCGCGGTGACGCCGGTTTTGTCCTTGAGGTCTTTCAAGGTCACGATGAACTCATGGCTCGCGCGGCGCGTGGGATACGCAATATCAAAACCCGCCGACCGCAAACCGGCCATTAGATAGTTGGCATTCAGGGTCGCATACTCGGCGACGCGCTGCATGCCTTCGCGGCCCAGGAGCCGCGCGTAAATATAGGCGCGCAGCAGCACGCCGGCGTTGCCGAGGTGCGCCGACAGGCGGCCGATCGATTGCGGCCGGTCTGTTTCATCCTGCAGCCGAAAGTTATCGCCGTCCAGCGCGATAACCGGCAGCGGCAGGTACGGCAGCAATTCTTTCGCAACACCGACCGGCCCCGCGCCCGGCCCGCCGCCGCCGTGCGGCGTTGAGAACGTCTTATGCAGATTCATATGCATCACATCGAACCCCATGTCGCCGGGCTTGACCTTGCCGAGTATCGCATTGAGATTGGCGCCGTCGTAATACAGCAGACCGCCGGCGGCGTGCACGATTTTCTCAATGTCGAGTATGGCGCGTTCGAACACGCCGAGCGTGGACGGGTTGGTCAGCATCAATCCCGCGGTGTGCGGGCCGACCGCCGCCGACAGCGCGGCAAGATCGACGCTGCCTTCGCGATCGGTCGGGATTTCCCTCACCGTGTAACCGCACATCACCGCCGAGGCCGGATTGGTGCCATGCGCCGCGTTCGGCACCAGTATCTCGGTGCGCGCCGCATCGCCGCGCGCGACATGGTAGGCGCGAATCATGGCCACACCCGCGAATTCTCCCTGCGCGCCGGCCATCGGCGCCAGGCTTATTCCCGCCATGCCGGTCACGTCCCGCAGCATTTCCTGCAGTTCGAACATACAGGCGAGAAAGCCCTGACCGGTGTCGGCGGGTGCCGCCGGATGGCGCGCGAGAAACTGCGGCAGCATCGCCAGCTGGTTGCACGCGCGCGGGTTGTATTTCATGGTGCACGACCCAAGCGGGTAGAAGTGCGTGTCGATCGAAAAATTTTTGCGCGAGAGGTTGGTGTAATGACGAACCGCGTCGAGTTCGGACACCTGCGGCAGCAGCGGCTGCGAGGTGCGACGGTAGCGGTCGGGGATCGAGTCCGGGCCCGGTTCAGCGCGCGGCATCTGCGACGCATTAAGCCTGCCCGCTTGCGACAATTCAAATATCAGCATGGCCGCGCCGCCGCCGCGCAATCTAACCGGCGACCACCGACATCGTCTTGCCATCGACGCGGCGCACCGGCACGCCCGACAGGTCGATGCCGTCGAGGCAATACACGTTTACGCCGTAGTGATCGGGCGCCGCGAACTCAACGCCGCCGCAATGACATGCGCCTTTGAACGTTGCGGTTGAATATGCGCCCATAGCGGTGCGAACTGCGCCAATAAAGCGTTACTTGAGTGCCGCCAGAGCCGCGTCGTAATCCGGTTCGTTCTTGATCTCGGACACGAGCTGCGAGTACTTGACCTTGTTGTTCTCGTCCAGCACGACCACCGCGCGTGCGGTCACGCCTTTCAACGGGCCGTCGGCCAGGTCAACGCCGTACTTGGCGTGAAAATCGCGGCCGCGCATGGTCGACAGGGAGACGACATTGGCGATGCCCTCGGCTTCGCAAAAGCGCTTCATGGCGAACGGCAGGTCGGCGGATATCACCAGCACCACGGTATTCGTGAGACTGCCGGCCTGCTCGTTGAATTTGCGCGTGGACGTCTGGCATACCGGCGTGTCGAGACTCGGCACGATGTTGAGTACTTTCCTTTTGCCCGCGAAGTCCTTGAGGCTCACGTCCTTCAGGTCCTTGTCGGTCAGGCTGAAGTCCGGCGCGGTGTCGCCGGCCTTGGGGAAATTGCCGGTGACATTGACGGGGTTGCCGCCGAGAGTAACGGTAGACATTGAATGCTCCTTGATAAATTTAGATGGGAGGTTTAAGCGCGCATGGCGCGGGACGAAAGCGGCGGCCGAGTATGCGTTTCATGTTGGCGGTATAGCGCGCGAGATCGTCGTCGCGCTTGGTTTCGGTCGCGCACACCAGAAGCGCGTTGCCGAGTTCCGGATAGTCCTGCGTCAAAGCGAGGCCGCCCAGTATGCCTTGCGCCTTCAATGCGTGCAACACATCGGCCACCGGCGCGTTGAATTGCACGACGAATTCATGAAACACCGGACCGCTGAACACGCGCTTGACGCCCGGCAGGGCGGCAAGTTGCCGCGCGAGCTTCTCCGCGTTGACATGCGACGCCGCGGCCACGCGCGCGAGCCCTTCGGGTCCGAGCAGCGCCAGATAGATCGTCGCCGCGGTTACCGCGAGCCCCTGATTGGTGCAAATGTTGGACGTCGCTTTCGAGCGCCGGATATGCTGTTCGCGCGCCTGCAGAGTCAGTGTGTAGCCGGGCGCGCCGTCGACATCGACCGTACGCCCGACAATGCGCCCCGGCATTTGCCGCACGTGCTCGTTGCGGCAGGCCATGAATCCGAAATACGGGCCGCCGCCGGCAAGCGGCACGCCGAGCGGCTGGCCTTCGCCGACCACGATGTCGGCGCCGCCCGCCGCCCATTCGCCCGGCGGCCGCAGGATGGCGAGCGACGTCGGATTGACGACCGCGATCGTCAGCATGGTGTGCTGCTTCGCCCACGCCGTCAATTCGTCGACCGGTTCCAGCACGCCGAAGAAATTCGGTTGCGGCACCACCAGCGCGGCGTAGTCCCGGCCGGCATAAGCCTGCAACGCCGCGGGAATCACATGACCGCAATCGGTGCAATAGGGAACGTCGACCACTTCGATGTTCTGGTCTTTGACGATCGTGCGCACGACCTTGCGATAAACCGGATGCACGGTCGCCGGCAGCAGCACGCGTTTGGAGGTTTTGTGCACGCGCACCGCCATCAACACCGCCTCGGCCAGCGCGGACGCGCCGTCGTAGAGACTGGCGTTGGTAACATCCATCGCCGTGAGTGACGCCATCATCGACTGGTATTCGTAGAGAACTTGCAGCGTGCCCTGGCTCGCCTCGGCCTGGTACGGCGTATAGGAGGAATAGAACTCGCCACGCGTCGCGATCTGCCACACCGCCGCCGGGATGTGGTGTTCATACGCGCCGGCGCCGATGAAATTGAGCCAGCGGCCATCGCGTTCGGCACGCTCGTGCATCAGGCGCGTGATCTCCATCTCGTTGACGCCGGGCGGAACCCGCGGCAGCACCGCGCTCTTCAGCGACGCCGGAATCTCGTCGAACAAATCGTCTATGGCATTGACGCCGATCGCGGCGAGCATCGCGCGGACGTCGTCTGCCGTGTGCGGTATGAATGGCATGCGTTTCGGTGAGGCGTTAGGCGTTAGGCGTAAAAGCCGGAGGGCGTGATGCATTCCGCTGTTTGTGTTTCGCCTCACGCCTAACGCCTCACGATCTTCAATGCTTTTCAGCATCCGCAATCGCCTGATAGCCCGCCGCATCGAGCAACGCGGTCAACTCACCCGGATCAGCGGGTTTTAATTTGAACAGCCATGCCGCGTACGCGTCCTGATTGATTTTTTCCGGCGCATCGGCAAGCTCCGCGTTCGCTGCGATAACCTCGCCGGACAATGGCGCAAATACGTCGGCGGCGGCTTTCACCGATTCGACCACGGCGCATTCCTCACCCCGCTTCAGCTTGCGTCCGACCGCGGGCGCCTCGACGAAAACCAGATCGCCGAGCAACTCCTGCGCATGATGCGTGATGCCAACGGTTACCGTGCCGTCGGACTCCTGCCTCACCCACTCGTGCGATTTTGTGTATTTAAGGTTTGCCGGTGTTGTCATTGATTCACTCCAGGGATTTTTTACTACAGGCAGCGGGCCGATTTTATCCTGAAACGATGGCCGCACGTGTTCATGGTTTCTGGATTAAAACCTCGCCGCGGCGCACGAACGGCGGCTGGACGACGCGGGCGCGCAGCAATTTTCCGCGCACGTCGACCTGGCTCTCATCTCCCGGTTGGACGGCGGTCGGCACGCGCGCCAGCGCAATCGAGCAGTCGAGCGTCGGTCCGAACCCGCCGCTGGTTATTACGCCGTCACCGTGCGCCGTGCTCACGGGCTGATGGCTGCGCATCACGCCTTTGTCGATTAGTACCAATCCAAGCGCGTGATGGGTCTGACGCGCATTTTGCAATGCCTGCTTGCCGATGAAATCGCGCCCGGGCTCGATAGCCACCGTCCACGCGAGGCCCGTCTCGAGCGGCGTGGTCGACTCATCCATGTCCTGCCCGTAGAGATTCATGCCGGCCTCCAGCCGCAGCGTGTCACGCGCACCGAGACCCGCCGCCGCCACGCCTAGCGCGCGCAGTTGCCGCCAGAGCGCGCCCGCGTGCGCAGCCGGCAGTATGATTTCGAAACCGTCTTCGCCCGTGTAGCCGGTGCGCGCGAGCATCGTTTCGCCCAGGTGCACCGCGCTGAAATAATCGAGGTTCGCGGCGACCGCCTGCGACCCCGGCAGCGCCGCGTAAACCTTGTTGCGCGCTTGCGGCCCCTGCACGGCAATAATGGCGAGATCGCGGCGTGCCGTGAGGGTGACTTTCGAAGCACGCGCGTCACGTTGCGCGGTCAACCATGCATAGTCTTTGTCTGCGGTGCCGGCGTTGACCACCAGCCGGAACCAGTCCTCGGCAAAAAAATACACAATGAGATCGTCGATCACGCCGCCGGCGGGGTTGAGCAGGCACGAGTACAATGCTTTGCCCGGCTTATGCAGGCGCCCGACATTGTTGGCGAGCACGTAAGAGAGCAGCGCGCGGCTGCCGGCGCCGCGCACATCGATCACCAGCATGTGCGATACATCGAACATCGCGCAATCGCGCCGCACATGATGGTGCTCGTCGAGCTGCGAACCGTAGTGCAACGGCATGTCCCAGCCGCCGAAATCCACCATGCGCGCACCCATCGCGCGATGGGCCGAATCGAGCGGCGTGGTTTTGAGCGCTGATGCGGTCACGGGCAAGGTTCCAGACAAAAAAAGGGCGAGGCCGACCATTCGGCTTCACCCCTCTGTCCGGTTACCTGAGAGATTGCAAAACGCGTTACGCGCCCTGCGTGCCCCTTCGGTGGCGGAACCTGCATGCCGGCCCCACGCTCTCCAGAGTTGCCTCGTGCGCAGCGGTACTTAAGGATTGCACATCCTGCGCCTGAGCGATTCCGGGTGGTTGCGCCTTCGGCGGTGCCGCTTTTCATGCGGCACGCTCTCCTGCTGCGACGTGGAACCCGACAACGGATCCCG
>JAYVME010000217.1:0-4750 GCA_043759115.1 Betaproteobacteria bacterium
GCGCGACGTGGCCGTGCGATTCGCCGAACGGCGCTTCGGGCTCGACGTACTCGGTGTCGATATAACCTTCGATCACGATCTCGGCCTCGGCGGGCACCAGGAGATCGACGGTTTTCGCTTTGACAACATTGATAGGCACACCCGCCAATCCGCCGGCAATGTCGAATTCATCAACATCGATGGGCAGCTTCTGCGGTCCCATGAACGCGACATACGGCGGACAGCCGAGCACGATCGCGCACGGCATCGATTTGTCGCCGCGCTGCTGGTGCTTGAGATAATGCTGGTAACCGCCGGCGCCGCCGACGCGCGTCGCCATGCGCACCACGAGCCGGTCCGGCGCTTTCAGTGCCGCGCGGTAAGTGCCCATGTTCTGCACGCCGGTGTCAGGATCGCGCGTGATGACGTTGGTCGCGGTCAGCGTCGGTGCGCTGTCGAAGCCCGGTGTGGAAACCGGAATCGGCAGCATGTCGAGGCCGTGGCCTTCACCCTGCAGCGCAGCACCCTCGATCACCACCTCGTGACACGCCGCCTCAGTGACAATACGCGGGCGCACCGGATGTGCGAGCGCGTGGTCCCATTTCGCCTGGATTTCCTCGACCGGCACGCCCATGCCGATGCTGTAGATCGCGCGGTTGGCGGCAATCGCGCCGACCACCACCGGCATGGAAAATTTGCGGCCGCGGCCGTCGACGATATTCGTGAACAGGAACGCTTTGCGCTCGGCTTCCTCTATCCCGCCGACGAATTGCCAGCGCACCAGCGCATGCAGCTCGGCGTCTTTGTCGATTGGTTCGTCTATCGTCAGCAACAGCCCGCGCGCCTTCAGCGCATCGAGATGGGCGTGCAGATCGGGATAGCCGCGCGTGGCGTCGGTCATGTGAATTTCGCTCCGGAAAGCTGTGACATAATGCAACCCCTGCGATGCGGGATTTTAGGCTAAAAAACGGATAGCCACTTTGAAATCAGCCTCTTTTGATTACGTGCGCGCCGCGTCGGTGGCCGAAGCGTGCGAATTGCTGCGGCAGGACGGCGACGACGTGAAGCTGATCGCCGGCGGGCAGAGCCTGACGCCGATGATGGCGATGCGCCTCACGCGGCCCGCGCGCCTCGTCGACATCAACGAAATCGCCGCGCTCAAGTTCATCGCGCTCGAAGGCAAGGTCGCGCGCATCGGCGCCTGCACGCGGCAATGCGTGGTCGCGCGCGACGAGGCGCTCGGCACGCACGTGCCGCTTTTGCGCAAAGCGCTTCAATGGGTCGGCCACGCGCAGACGCGCAACCGCGGCACGCTGGGCGGCAGCCTCGCGCACGCCGATCCGGCCGCCGAACTACCGCTCGCCGCGCAAGTACTCGACGCGCGCATGGTGATACGTTCGGCGCGTGGCGCGCGCACCGTGCCCGCGGCTGAATTCTTTCTCGGCCCGCTGACGACCGCACTCGACGCGCAGGAATGTCTCGAAGAAATTCACTGGCCAGTGTGGACCGGGCTCCGAGTGGGATCCGCTTTCACCGAAGTCAGCCGCCGGCACGGCGATTTCGCGATCATCGAAGCGTGCGCCCAGATTGCGCTCGACGATGAGGGAATTTGCACGCGCATAACGTTCGGGCTGGGCGGCGGCGGCATGCTACCGCTCGCGTTTCCCGCGCTTGCCGCGCGCCTCAATGGTACGAAGCTCGAAGCCGCGGTCGTGGCGGACGTTGCGCGCGATGCCGCAGTCGAGCTCGATCCGGGCGGTGATTTGCACGCCAGCGCCGACTACCGCAAGCACCTCGCCACGGTACTCACAGCGCGGGTGCTGCGCGCGGCGTACGACGAAGCGCGGAGCAAACGATGAGCGACAAGCTGCACGCGGTCGCGGTTGAAATCAACGGCGTGCGCCGCACGGCGCAGGTGCCCGCCCGCCTGTCGCTGGTCGATTGGCTGCGCGATGAACTGCGGCTCACCGGAACGCACATCGGCTGCGAGCACGGCATCTGCGGCGCGTGCTCGGTGCTGCTCGACGGCGAGCCGGTGCGCTCCTGCTTGATGTTCGCCGTGCAGGCCGACGGCCATCGCGTGACCACCGTGGAAGGCCTCGCCAATGCCGACGGCACGCCGAGCGTACTGCAGGACAGCTTCTGCCACACGCATGCGCTGCAGTGCGGCTATTGCACGCCGGGCATGCTGATCGCCGCGCAGGCGCTGCTCACCGCCGTGCCGCAGCCGACCGACGCCGAGATCCGCGAGGCGATCGGCGGCAATCTGTGCCGCTGCACCGGCTATCAGCAGATCGTCGATGCGGTCAAACACGCCGCCACGCGGCTCGCTGCAAAAACGTAGAGACATTTGCTAAAACAATGCAACCGCCGATGAACGCCGATAGACGCCGATGAAAGTAAAAACCAAGAATCCTCGACGAACATGCAACGCAAGACTGGCAATTTTGAAATGAACGCATCGAACGGAAATCCCGTGAAGCCTGTTTATTGGGTCTGCTTTGCTTTTGATCCTATCAGGGTTCATCGGCGTTCATCGGCGGTTGCATTTAGTTTTTGAATCGGCTTTTGACTTGAAATCAAACCATACTCCCGGCGGTTTCCGCTATATCGGCAAAAAGCGCCGCACCAAGGAAGACCCGCGCTTCGTCACCGGCTGCGGACGCTTTGTCGCCGACATCGCATTGCCGGGTATGAAACACGTTGCGCTCGTCGCCTCGCCGCACCCGAGCGCGCGCATCGTTTCTATCAACACCGCCGCGGCGCTGGCACTCCCCGGCGTGCACTATGTGCTGACGGGCGAGGAATTCTGCGCCGCCACCGAAGCATTGGCGATCGGTGTCGATGCCCCGAAGGTGACGCGTTATGCGCTCGCGAAAGATGTCGTGCGCTACGCCGGCGAGTGGGTCGCCGCGGTGGTCGCCGACACGCGCGCCATCGCGGAGGACGCGGTCGAACTGGTCGAAGTCGAATACGAACCGACCCCGCATGTCATCGATCCTGAACTCGCCGTGAAGGATGGCAGTCGGCTGGTGCATCCGGCGCACGGCTCGAACGTAATCCTCAAGAAGCGCTTCGTGTGGGGGCCAGTCGAGGAAGCGTTTGCGCGCGCCGAGCATAAACTTTCATTGCGCGCGGTGTGGGGACGCAGTTCGACCGTGCCGATCGAGACCTTTGGCGTTGCGGCGCAGTGGGACCCGGGACAACAGATGCTCGATATCTGGGCCTCCATCCAGATGCCGAAATTTCCCGATCAGGCGGCGCGCGCGCTGCGCCTGCCGGGCAACGCAGTGCGCGTGCATTTCGACGTCGATGTCGGCGGCAGTTACGGTGTGAAGCGCGGCATCAAGCACACCGTGCTCGTCGGCTATCTCGCCAAGCGTCTCGGCATGCCGGTGCGCCTGATCGAAGACCGGCTCGAAAACATGCGCGGCGGCGACATGCACGGCCCCGACCGCATTTTCGACATGCAGGTTGCGTTCGATAACGACGGCACGCTGCGCGCGCTAAAAATCCGCGCGCTCGACGATGTCGGCGCCTATGCGGGGCGCTCGCCGTTCCAGCTCGGCAAACCGGTCACCGCGATTTGCGGCCCGTACCGCATCGCGGCCATCGAGTACGAGCCGACCGCGGTGTTGACCAACAAAACGCCCGAGGAAGCGGTGCGCGGATTCGGCCAGGCGCCGACCAACTTCGCACTTGAGCGCACCATCGATTGCGTGGCGCGCCATCTCAAGATGGACCCGATCGAAATGCGCCGCAAAAACCTCATACGCAAGGATCAATTCCCGTACCTGATTCCGAGCGGTTCGACCTACGACTCTGGCGATTACCATGCGGTGCTCGACAAGGCGCTTGCGGCAATCGACTACCCCGCGCTTGTCACGGAACGCGACAACGCGCGGCGCGCGGGCCGGCTCGCCGGCATCGGCATCTCGACGTGCCTCGAGCCCAACGGCGGCAATTCGGGATTCGAGCCTTTGCTCAACCCGAAGAACGACACCACGACGTGGATGGATTCGTGCGTGGTGCGCGTCGATTTGTCGGGCGCGATCACCGGCGTCATGGGCACGTCGTCGTCGGGCCAGGGCCATGAGACGCTCGTCGCGACCGTCGTCGGCGAAGTGCTCGAACGCGAACCGGCCGACATTCGCGTCATTCATGCGGATTCGCTGCAGGCGCTGCCGTCGAACAGCCCGGTCGGCAGCCGCATGGCGATCATGCTCGGCGGAGCAGCGGCGGGCGCTGCGCGCAAAATCAAAGAAACGCTGATCGAAATCGCCGCGCACAACCTTAAGTGCACAATCGAAGCGATCGAGTACAGCGATGGCAATGCCGCGGTACGCGGGCGTCCGGATCAGCGCATGTCGTGGGATGATTTGATTGCGATCGCGCATCGCAAGATCCACCAGATGCCGCCGGGCGTCGAACCCGGGCTGCAGGCGAAATTCGTGTGGGAGGTGCCGACCGGCGGCAAGCTGCCGGCCGCCGACCACACGATCCAGATTTATCCGTGCTACTCGTTCGAGGCGCACGTCGTGTACGTCGAAATCGATCCCGACACCGCGGCGCCCGTGCTGCGCAAGTACGTGTGCGGCCACGATTGCGGCGTCATGATTTCGCCCGACATCGTGCACGGCATGACCTACGGCGGCATCGCGCACGGCATCGGCGCTGCGCTCTACGAAAAATTCAGCTACACCGACGATGGCCAGCTCGAAAGCGGTACCTTCATGGATTATCTGCTGCCGAGCGCGATGGAAGTGCCGAC
>JAYVME010000218.1:0-10648 GCA_043759115.1 Betaproteobacteria bacterium
CTGAAATCGCTCATACAGCACTTGCCGCACCATTTCGGCAAAATGGTCGGCTTTCACGGCGAATTCATTGACGTATTTTTTGACCGTTAGCGCCTGCTTGTCGGCGGCCTGCCATTGCGCGTCGGAAATGAAATTGAGTTCCCGCATGCGTCGCAAAACATATTGCTGGCGCAACTTGGCGCGTTTGGGATTCACCACCGGGTTAAAGCTCGACGGCGCCTTGGGCAAGCCTGCCAGCATCGCCATTTCCGCAATGCTCAGCTGATCGAGTGTTCTGCCGAAATAAATTTGCGCGGCTGCGGCAAACCCGTAAGCACGCTGGCCGAGGTATATCTGGTTGACATAGAGTTCGAGGATCTGATCCTTGGTAAGACTGTGCTCAATTTTGAATGCGAGCAGCATCTCGTTGAATTTTCGCGTGAGTGTTTTTTCCTTGGACAGAAAAAAGTTGCGCGCGACCTGCATGGTGATGGTGCTGGCGCCCTGACGCGCGCCACCGGACACGAAATTCGACAGCGCGGCGCGAATGACGCCGACATAATCGACCCCACCATGCTGGTAGAAACGCTCGTCTTCGGCGGCGAGAATGGCCTCGCGCATCTCTTTGGGCACGGCCTCGATCTTGACCACCGCGCGCCGTTCCTCCCCGAACTCCCCGATCAGCAAACCCTCGCTACTATAGACGCGCAGCGGAACTTTGGGCTGGTAGTCGGTCAGAACCTCTAGCGATGGCAATGTCGGATAGACAATTACTACAACAAAAACAAAGACTAACGCCCCCGCAACGAGGGCGGACACCAGTAACACGAGAGGAAATGTCCACCAACGAGAAAGCATCAACTAGCCGGATAGATATATGATTGTTGTAAAAAAACAACAGCTTAAGAGGTGAGCCTAAAATACCCACCGAATCGTCGTCGAGTGCGTGCTAAATAGTTAAGAGATATAGTGAATTCGACCCATTATAAACTGCGGCATATCTAAAAGGAATGCCAAGGAAATACTTTACATGGTCGGGAGTTGTTGTTAGCATTTAATGTAAATTATATAAACTGCTCCTAACCAGCCACTGCTTAAGGGAAAAGTGAACTTTAACCTCGAATTTCTGGATCGCTTATTCAAGTCAAAAGCGCCTGCGCTGATCGGCTGCGATATCAGTTCTTCGTCGGTCAAACTGGTAGAGATCGCCGAGGCTGGGAAGAACGTTTATCGGGTTGAGCGATATTCGATAGAGCCCCTGCCACGCGACGCCGTGGTCGACGGCAATATCAACAATCTGGAAGCTGTCAGCGATTGCTTAAAGCGCGGCTGGAAGCGCATGGGGACGAATATCAAGGGTCTGGCGCTGGCCCTGCCGTCGGCGGCGGTTATCACGAAAAAAATCATTGTGCCAGCCGGCCAACTCGAAAACGAGCTTGAGTTACAGGTCGAAACCGAGGCCAACCAGTACATTCCGTTCTCACTGGACGAAGTCAACCTGGACTTCCAGGTTATCGGACCGGCGCCAAACAGCCCGGACGACGTAGAGGTTCTGATCGCGGCGTCGCGCAAAGAAAAGATCGAAGACCGTGTGGCCGCTGCCGAAGCTGCCGGGTTAAAGGCGATGGTCGTGGATATTGAGTCGTTCGCCATTCAGACCGCGTTCGAGCTGATTGAACGCGCATTACCGGACAACGGCAAAGACCAGAACATCGCCATCGTCGACGTCGGCACCACGATGATGAATCTCAACGTGCTGCGCAATGGCCAGTCGATCTATATGCGCGAGCAGCCGTTTGGCGGCAACACGCTGACACAGGAAATCCAGCGCGTGTTCGGCATGTCTCCCGAAGAAGCCGAGGCGGCAAAACGCGCGGGGGGGTTGCCGGACAATTATGATGCGGAAGTGTTGCTGCCATTCATGGATACGCTGGGCCTGGAAGTTGCCCGCGCGCTGCAGTTTTTCTTCACTTCGACCCAATACAATCAGGTCAATCACATTTTGCTCGCCGGCGGCTGCGCGGCGATCCAGGGTATTGATGAAGTGGTGACGCGCCGCACTTCGGTCCCCTCCATGATCGCCAATCCATTTGCGAACATGGCGCTGTCGTCAAAAATCAGGCCCAAGAATCTCGCTACTGACGCCCCGTCTCTCATGGTGGCCTGTGGTCTGGCGATGCGGAGGTTTGACGCATGATCCGTATCAACCTACTGCCGCATCGCGAAATTCGGCGCAAACAGCAGCAAAAAGAATTTTTTATCATGCTGGGCGCCGTCATGGGACTGGGCGCCACCATCTGGTTTGCAACCCATAGCTATCTCAGCGGCCAGCTCGAAGAGCAAACCGGGCGCAATACCTATCTGGAAACCGAAATTGCGTCGCTGGACAAGCAGATTGAAGAAATCAAAAAGGTCCAGGAACAGACCACCGCACTATTGCAACGCAAAAAAATTGTCGAATCATTGCAGGCTAACCGGGCCGAAACCGTCTATTTGCTCGATCAGCTGGTACGCCAGCTGCCGGATGGGGTGTATTTAAAGAGTGTCCAGCAAAAAGCCGACAAGGTTTCCGTCAACGGCTTTGCCCAATCGAATGCGCGGGTTTCCACATTCATGCGCAATCTGGAGTCCTCCCCTTATCTCGAAAAACCGAGCCTGGTCGAAATCCACGCCATTACGGACAAGACGTCACGCCTCAGTGAATTCACCTTGAGCGTATTACTGACGCGCAGCAAAGAAGATCCTGTCGGCAAAAAGCCTGCGGGTCCCGGGGCTGCCATACCTACCGCGCAAGTCGTTACGGGCGGTAAACCGCCTGCCGCCCCCGCTCAGGAAGCGAAAAAATGATGACGCTAGACGATATCCGGCGCCTCGATCCGAAAAGCATCGGCAGCTGGCCGGCGCTGCCCAAGCTTGGCCTGTTATTGGTGGCGCTGATTCTTATAATGGCCGCCAGCTATGGTCTCGACTGGCAGGGTCAGATCGAATCGATCGATGCCTCGACCAAAAAGGAACAGACCTTACGCACGACGTTTCTCGACAAGAAAAAGCAGGCGATCGATCTCGATGCTTATCGTAAACAACTTGCCGACATCGAAAAGTCATTTGGAACCCTGCTCAAACAGCTGCCGAGCAAATCCGAGATGGAAGCTTTGCTGACCGATATCAACCAGGCCGGTCTTGGCCGCGGCCTGCAGTTTGAGTTGTTCAAGCCCGCCGCCGCCGAAAGTCTATCCGAGTTTTATGCGGAACTGCCGATCAGCATCAAGGTCACCGGCAGCTATCACGACATGGGCGCATTCGCGAGCGATATTTCGAAATTGTCGCGCATCGTGTTGTTGAATGATGTGAACCTGGCTCTAAACGTCAAGGACGGCGGACTGACGATGGATGCGGTTGCGAAGACCTACAGATACCTCGATGAAGAGGAAATCTCCAAGCAGAAGAAAGCGACCAAGGCGGCGAAGAAATGAAGCGGAAAATTCTCATTCCGGTATTCCTTTGCTTTGGACTGGCGTCTTGCGGCGGCGAGCAGTATTCGGACCTGCGGCAATTCGTGAAGGATTCCGACAATCTGCCGCACGGCAGGATTCCGCCGTTGCCCGACGTCAAGCCGTACGAACCTTTCACTTACGATGCCTACAACCTCGTGGATCCGTTCAAGCCGCGCAAGATCGAACCGCCGAAAAATGCGGCTGGTGGCGGTATTCAGCCGGATCTGGCACGTCGCAAGGAACCGCTTGAGGCGTATCCGCTCGAAAACTTGCGTATGGTCGGCACGCTACAGCAGAACAAGGCGACCTACGCGTTGGTGAAAAGCCCCGACAACAATCTGTTCCGAGTCAAGTCCGGCAACTATCTCGGACAAAACTTCGGCCTTATCACGGATATTTCGGAATCAACGATCAAACTCAAGGAAATCGTGCAGGACAGCGGTGGTGACTGGACCGAAAGGGTCAGCACTTTGACGCTGGCGGAAGAAGCGGCAAAGTAAGTCGGCGCAGCGGATGCCGCGTTTGATGCGACATCGGCCCGCCGAAAAATCAGGAGGCATTATGAATCTTTCGGACAAAATCATGAATACCGTGCACGGCCTCGTTCTGGCGCTTGCCGTCGGCTTGATCACCAGCGCTATGGCCTGGGGACAAGGCGCGAGCGCCGATGTAAACGGTATCGAGGCCATCACCGTTGCCGGACAGCAAGGCGGCAGTATCGTCGTCAAAATCACACTCCGTCAGCCGCTTGCGAATCCGCCCGCGGGGTTCACCATCAACAATCCACCGCGGATTGCCTTTGATTTTCCGAACACGGAAAACGCGCTCGGCAAGAATTCGCAAGAGGTTGGAGACGGCGACCTGCGCAATATGAATATCGTACAAGCGGGCGGGCGCACCCGGCTGGTGATGAACCTGTCCAAGTCCCTAGGTTATGACACCCGAATCGACGGCAAAAACGTCCTCATTACGCTGCAGACGTCCGCCCCGGCTACCGCGGCGGCCCCGGTCACATCCCATTTCGCCGAAGCGAAGCCCGATGATACGCGCCACAGTTTGCGCGACATCAGCTTCCGCCGCGGGCCTAACGGTGAAGGCCGCATCGTAATCGATCTTTCGGACAGTTCGGTGGGTATTGATCTGCGTCAGCAGGGGCGAAGCCTGATTATCGATTTCACGAATACCGCCCTGCCAAAAAATCTTGAGCGACGTCTCGACGTGGCCGACTTCGCGACGCCCGTGCAGACGATAGAAGCTTTTGTGCAAGGCGGCGGGGCGCGAATTTCAATCGATCCCAAAGGCTTGTGGGAACACTCGGCCTACCAGACGGACAACCGGTTCATTGTCGATATCAAACCCATTGTCGAGGATCCGACCAAATTAATTCAGGGGTCGCGCGTCGGTTATACCGGCGAGAAGCTGTCGCTCAACTTCCAGAACGTCGAAGTGCGTGCGGTTCTGCAGGTGATTGCCGACTTTACCGGGTTTAACTTCATCACCAGCGACACCGTCGGCGGCAACCTGACGCTGCGGCTGAAAGATGTGCCATGGGATCAGGCGCTCGACATCATCCTGCAAACCAAGGGCCTCGACATGCGCAAGAACGGCAACGTGGTGTGGATTGCGCCGCGCGACGAACTGGCGACCAAAGAAAAACTTGCGCTTGAAGCGCAGGCGCAGATATCCGACATCGAGCCGGTGCGCACTGAATCGTTTCAGCTGAATTACATGAAAGCCGACGCATTCCAGAAGATCCTCGCCGACAAGGATCAACGCATCCTGTCCAAGCGCGGCAGTGCGGTGGTCGATCCGCGCACGAATACGCTGTTCGTGCAGGACACGCCGTCGCGGCTGGAGCAGGTGCGTGCCCTGGTTCGCAAGATCGATGTGCCGGTGCGCCAGGTCATGATCGAGGCAAGAATCGTTGAAGCATCTGATACGTTTACGCGCAATCTGGGTGCCCGCCTTGGCATGTTCGACCGCGGGTCCGCGACAGGCCCTCCCGGCCAAAACTTTCCCGGCAAGGGTGATGATAGGATCACCGTCGGCGGGTCGCTCAGTGCGACCGGCTTCTTTACCTCACAGATCGCCACGCCGATTCCGACGTTTGACCAGACGCTCGGCGTGAATTTGCCGGCGACGGGCATTAACGGACGCAGTCCCGGCGTATTCTCGCTGATCTTGTTTAACTCAGCTTTATCGAAATTTCTCAATCTTGAGGTTACGGCGTTGCAAGCCGACGGCAGGGGCAAGATCATTTCCAGTCCGCGCGTAATCACCGCTGATCAGACCGAGGCCACCATCGAACAAGGCCAGGAGATTCCCTATCAGCAGTCCACTTCGAGTGGCGCGACCAGCGTGTCGTTTAAGAAGGCTACGCTGTCGCTTAAGGTAAAGCCGCAGATCACCCCTGACGACAATATCATCATGGATCTCAATATCCACAAAGACAGCAGAGGCACGGACACCACGGCAGGGCCGGCAATCGACACCAAGCAAATCACGACCAACGTATTGGTCCAGAATGGCGGCACCGTGGTCATCGGCGGAATATATAGCCAGGAGCAAAACGATCTGACCACCAAGGTGCCGTTATTCGGCGATCTGCCATATGTTGGATTTTTGTTTCGAAACAATTCGAAAAAGGACGATCGGAACGAACTGCTGATTTTTATCAGCCCGCGCATCATGAAGAACAACCTTTCATTGCGCTAAGCGAAGACTTTCCACCACCCCTACAAAACGGCGGGTCACCTCGCCGTTTTTTTCTGACGCGCCGACGGCACCCCGGTTCGGACAGCAAGAGATTCACGTTACAATCCAGCCATGTCCAATGCCCTGCCCCCGGCACATACTGCGGCCACCATCCCGGGTAATATTTTCCTGGTTGGCCTGATGGGTGCCGGCAAGACCTCGGTCGGCCGCTTGCTGGCCAAACGATTTTGCAAGACGTTTTATGATTGCGATCAGGAAATCGAACGCCGTACCGGCGTGAAAATTCCCGTCGTTTTCGAAATCGAGGGAGAGGAAGGGTTTCGCGCACGGGAAGCCGCCGTATTGCTGGAACTCGCGTCATTCAACAATATTGTGCTGGCTACCGGCGGGGGCGCGGTGTTGCGCGAGGAGAACCGGCACGCGTTGATGCAAAACGGCACGGTAGTATACCTACGCGCATCACTGGACGACTTGTGGCAGCGTACGCGTCACGACCGCAATCGTCCGTTGCTGCAAATCGCCGATCCGCGCGCCAAGCTGGAAGAGCTATTTGCACACCGCGACCCCTTGTATCGCGAAGTCGCGGCGATAGTTGTAGATACGGGCAATCAAAGCCTGGGCAACCTCGCCAACAGACTCGAAGAGCGGTTACGCGATTATTTGTTGTCGATACCGAAGCCTGGTACGACCGCCTCCGGAATAGCAAACTAAGTCGATTGGCCCACCGGACAACCCTTAAGTAAATCATGCATACCGTTCACGTGGCGCTGGCCGATCGCAGTTATCCGATCTACATCGGCGAGCAACTGCTCGGGCGCGGCGATCTATTGACGCAACACTTGCCGCAAAAACGCGTGGCGTTGATTACCGATACCACGCTCGCAACCCTGTATCTCGACACACTCGCGAACGCGCTTGCCGCGGCCGGCGTCAGCGTTACTCCGGTGGTGGTTCCCGCCGGCGAACAGCACAAGAATTGGCACACGCTGAATTCGGTATTCGACGCACTGCTCGCTAACCGCTGCGAGCGTAAAACCGCATTGATCGCACTTGGCGGCGGTGTGATCGGCGATCTTGCCGGCTTTGCCGCGGCAACCTACTTGCGCGGGGTGCCTTTCATTCAGATTCCGACCACGCTGCTTGCGCAGGTCGACTCCTCGGTCGGCGGTAAGACCGCCATCAATCACCCGCGCGGCAAAAACATGATCGGCGCGTTTTACCAGCCGCTCGCAGTCATCGCCGACACCCGGACGCTCGATACACTGGCTAAACGCGAGGTCAGCGCCGGTCTTGCCGAGGTCATCAAGTACGGTCTCATCCGGGATTTGCCCTTTTTCGAGTGGCTGGAACGCAACATGGACGCACTGGTCGCGCACGACGCTGCGGCACTTGCCTATGCGGTGCGGCGTTCGTGCGAGAACAAAGCCGACGTCGTCGCCGCCGATGAGCGCGAGGAGCACGGGGAGCGGGCGCTATTGAATCTCGGTCACACGTTCGGGCACGCTATCGAGGCCGGGCTGGGCTATGGCGCGTGGCTGCATGGCGAAGCGGTGGCGGCCGGCATGGTGATCGCAGCGCGCGTGTCGCAGGCGATGGACATGCTCAGCCACGCTGAGGTTGCGCGTATCGTGATGCTGTTAAAACGCGCCGGCCTGCCGGTGAGTGCGCCCGACCTGGGGCTGGAACGTTACATTGAACTGATGGGTATCGACAAAAAGGTGGCCGGCGGGAAAATTCGTTTTATCCTGTTGCGCACTATCGGCACTGCATTTCTGACTGCCGAGGTGCCGCATCACGCGCTTGAATCAGCGCTCGCTGCATCGGTGGCGCATGCCTGAACTCGCATCTTATGCGATCGGGCCGCGCAATACCCTCGGCCGCGCCACGCGCGAGTCCCCGCCGGTCGGGCGCAGCGAGTTTCAACGCGACCGCGACCGCATCATCCACTCGACCGCATTTCGTCGTCTTGAGTACAAAACACAGGTTTTTGTCAATCACGAGGGCGATCTTTTTCGTACGCGCCTAACCCACAGTCTCGAAGTTGCGCAGATTGCACGCTCGGTGGCGCGCAACCTGCGGCTCAACGAAGATTTAGTCGAGGCGATCTCGCTCGCTCACGACCTCGGCCATACGCCATTCGGCCACGCCGGTCAGGACGCTTTGCACGAGTGCATGAAACCGCATGGCGGCTTCGAACATAACCTGCAGTCGTTGCGCGTCGTCGACCGCCTCGAGCAGCGCTACGCCGCATTTGACGGCCTTAACCTGTGCTTTGAGACGCGCGAGGGCATCCTTAAGCACTGCTCACTGAAAAATGCGCGCCAGCTCGGCGATGTCGGTGAACGCTTCGTGAAACGGCAGCGACCGTCACTTGAAGCGCAACTCGCGAATCTGGCCGATGAAATTGCGTACAACAATCATGACGTGGACGACGGCCTGCGTTCCGGATTGTTGACGATTGAACAGCTTGCGCGGGTCGGAATTTTTGCGCGCCACATGCAAGAAGTGCGACGCGAACATCCAAGAATCGACCCGCGGCGTCTGGTGCACGAGACCGTGCGGCGCATGATCGGCTCGCTGGTAATGGACCTCACACGCCAGTCCACCAAAAACATCAAAGCACACGCCCCCAGCGACATTGATGACGTGCGGGCAGCGGTGCCGCTGATCACTTTCAGCGCCGCAATCCAGCGTCAGCAGCAGGAACTCAAACATTTTCTGCGCCTCAATCTTTACCAGCATCATGAGGTGGCGCGCATGACGAACAAGGCACGACGAATTGTGCGTGACTTGTTCCATGCGTTCTTCGATGAACCGCACTTAATGCCGCCGCAGTATCACACGTTGGCAAGTACCGATACCGCACGCACCGTTGCCGATTACATCGCCGGCATGACCGACCGTTACGCCATTCGCGAATACCGCCGCCTGTTCGCTGTCGACGAGGTTTAGCGCGTTACAAAATAATGGGATAGCCCCCTCAAACTCCCCCTCACGATGGCCGGTTGCAGGTCGTTCTGCAGGCAGCTCTTAGCCTAGCGCTTTGTCGCGCCGCAACATAGTACGTTTTACGCGATTGTAAACCGCAGTATTTACACGGTTTTTCAAGGTCTTGAAGTCTCGCCCCCGAGGCTGTATATTTGACCCGTTTCCGCGCTTTTTTTGCGAACAGGTGCCGGCGGGTATCCCAATGACTATTATTGACCCGAGAGGTAGAACGTGAATCAGCCGCCCCTTGCCCAGGGACTGTACGATCCGGCCCGCGAACACGACGCCTGTGGCGTCGGCTTCGTTGCTCACATCAAGGGCAAGAAATCCCATTCAATTGTCGAACAGGGACTGCAGATACTCAAGAATCTGACGCACCGGGGTGCGGTCGGCGCCGATCCGCTGGCCGGCGACGGTGCCGGTATCCTGCTGCAGATTCCGGATACATTCCTGCGCGAAGAACTGTCCAATCAGCGGGTAAAGCTGCCGCCCGCCGGTCAATATGGCGTCGGTATGGTGTTTCTTCCGCAGGAGCCGGCCTCACGACTGGCCTGCGAGTACGAGATCGAACGCGCAATCAAGGAGGAAGGGCAGACTCTGCTCGGTTGGCGTGATGTGCCCTGCGACAACACGGGGCTCGGCGATTCGGTCAGAAAAATCGAACCGGTAATCCGGCAGGTATTTATCGGCCGTGGCAGAGGCGTAACCGTTACGGATGCGCTCGAACGCAAGCTATACATCATACGCAAGAGCTCAGGACATGCGATTCAGGCACTCAATCTGGCGCATGGCAAGGAATTTTACGTGGCATCGATGTCGGCGCGCACCATCGTCTATAAGGGGATGTTACTCGCGGGTCAGGTCGGCACCTATTATAAGGATCTGCAAGACACGCGCGTAGTGTCGGCGATTGCTCTCGCACACCAGCGCTTCTCGACCAACACGTTTCCAACCTGGGATCTCGCGCATCCGTTTCGTCTGATCGCGCATAATGGCGAGATCAACACCTTGCGCGGCAACGTTAACTGGATACGCGCGCGCCAGGGTGCGATCTCCAGTCCAATACTCGGCAAGGATCTCGACAAGCTGTGGCCGCTGATTTACGACGGCCAGTCCGATTCGGCTTCGTTCGACAACGCGCTTGAACTGCTGGTCATGAGCGGTTATTCAGTCGCGCACGCCGTGATGATGATGATTCCGGAGGCGTGGGAGGGTCATACTCTCATGGACACGAATCGCCGGGCATTTTATGAATACCACGCCGCCATGATGGAACCGTGGGACGGTCCCGCCGCGATTGCATTTACGGACGGACGCCAGATCGGCGCCACGCTGGATCGTAATGGATTGCGTCCCGCGCGATATATCGTTACGAACGACGATCTGGTGATCATGGGCTCCGAATGCGGCTGCCTGCCGATCCCGGAGGAAAAAATCATCAAGAAGTGGCGGCTCCAGCCAGGCAAGATGTT
>JAYVME010000219.1:0-10561 GCA_043759115.1 Betaproteobacteria bacterium
AGATCGCGCGCGACGTCGCGCTTGCTGTCGAAGAGCAACCCGTTCCAGTTCTGCAGCGGCGCGCGCGCGAGGTCAAGACACGGATTGCCTGGGAAATGCGGCGCGCCGAGGAGCTTGCCGTCGAGGCCATAAGTCCAGCGGTGGATCGGACACACGATGCTCGCGCGCGTGTTGCCGCGGCCTTTGAGTATAATGGCCTGGCGATGGCGGCAGACGTTGCTCAGGAGTTCCACACCGTCGGCGCCGCGCACCAGCGATCTGGCGTTGTCTAAACGTTCCAGCACATGATAGTCGCCGACGTTGGGTACCAATAATTCGTGGCCGACGTAGCCCGGGCCGCGTTGAAACAGCGCGCGTTGCTCGAGCGCATAGACCTGCGGATCGAAATACCAGTGGACAGGAAGTTGCGGAGAGGTGCGACTGAGCGCTTGTTGGCTGGCCAAGTCTGACATGCAGCGTGGTCTCTAGTCTGGACTGAGGGGAAATCGGGATCGACGCGCTAAAACCATTTATTAACAAGCCCTTACAATGCGCAGCCATTGTCCCTTTATTCCCGGAAAAAGGCAATCTATCTGTGGTGTGCAGGGGGCTTATCTATTTGTTTTCAAGAAGTAATATTTTTGGCCGGAGGTTCCGCGGGGCTGGAAAATCACGTGCTGCGAGCAGGTGTGATCTTGTGGTATAGCGAGGGGTTCCGCGTTTCGTGTGATTCCTGTGACAACTGATCAAAGTCAGTGTGGCGTCGCCAGCGCGTGGTCCAGATCGCATATCAGGCCGCTTGCCTGCAAGCGCGCAAAATCGGCGGGACGATCGACATCCCACGACGGCGGCAATTCATGCCAGCGCCAGCCAAGCGCGGCCAGCCGCGCACGCGTCGCCGCCAGCACAGAATCGCCGCCCCACGCTATGCCGCTGAACAGTCGCGCATCCCACCATTTGAGTCCGAGCAGCACATAGCCGCCGTCTTCGGCGGGAATCAGCACTGCGTCGTGATGCCCGTCAAGCGCGGCAGCCGCCTCACGCAAATCATCCGCCGTCAACGCTGGGCAATCGGTGCCTATGATAATCACGCGCGCGGCTGCGGCGAGTGTGGAAGCGGCGGCATGCTGCATGCGCGCGCCGAGATCGCCGTCGCACTGGCTGACGGCGTCGATGCCGTGACGCTGCGCGCTCGGCGCCAATAGCGGATGTTGCGCCGACGGCGCGCACCACAATTCAACGCGGCCGATAGCGGCTGCAATCGCGGTGGTCAGCGCGCGCTCGATCAGCACGCCTTGCAGCGTGGCGGCGCGTTCCGCGCCGAGCAACGGAATCAGGCGCGTTTTCGCCGTGCCCGGTTCGGGCGCGCGCGCAAAAACGATCAAGCGCGTATCAGTTACGGGAGCGGACGGCGTCATATCGTAATGCAAGACGTGCGGGATCGGCGCCGAGGAAATACGCCAGACGCAGCCGCCACATCAGCAGGATGGTGTTAAGCACTCCGTGCTCTTCCCAGCGCCGCGCGGAGGTGACGATACGCTCGCGCAGGCACAGCGGCGCACCGTGAGTTTTGAGCTGCCTGGACATGGCGACGTCCTCCATCAGCGGTATCTGCGGAAAGCCGTTCACTGCGACGAACAGCGCGCGCCGCATGAACAGGCCCTGGTCGCCGGTGGCAATACCGGTCAGACGCGAGCGCAGATTCATCGTCACTGCCACAAACTTGAGCAGCCAATGCTCGCCGCCAAGAGAAACATCGAAGCGCCCCCAACTCCTGCCGCTGGCGGCAAGCCCGTCGTGTATCAGGTGATCCGCGCCTACCGGCAGCAGGCAATCGGCATGCAGAAACAGCAGCACTTCGCCGCGTGCGGCAAACGCGCCGGCATTCATCTGTGATGCGCGGCCGCGCGGCGCTTCAATAATGCGGTCCGCGAACGATGCGGCCAGCGCTGCGCTGCCGTCGTTGCTGCCGCCGTCGACCACGATCACTTCGGCGCCGTGCCCGCGCATCGGCGCCAGACGCGACAACACGGCGGCAATGCCGGCGGCTTCGTTGAGGCAGGGGATGACTATGGAAAGTGTCGGTGTCATGCGGGAATCGTTGTTGTCCGACGTCGTTAAGAGTCCAGATCGTAATCTACATGAGTAATCGCAACTGCATGATCGGTAATCAGTGCCTGTTGCCCAGTTGTGTCTGGACGGTTAGTGCGTGCCGGGCGCGAATGCGCGGCGTTTATCACCGAGCAATGCCGGCAGCCGGCCGAGCAGTATCGCCACGCTGCCGTCATTGCGTTGGCAAGCGTTGAACGCTTCCAGGAAATCCATTTGCCCCGTTGTGACTTGGGCGCGCTTCCAGACGCCGGCCGCGAACTTGTTCGCCTCGGCCAGCGTCGGGTAGGTATGAATCGTGCCGAGGATCTTGTTGAGGCCCAGTCCATGCTTCATCGCCAGCACAAATTCGGCGAGCAGGTCGCCGGCGTGCTCGCCGACGATGGTTGCGCCGAGGATTTTGTCACTGCCGGGTGCTGTCAACACCTTGACGAAGCCGCGCGCCTCCTCATCGGCGATGGCGCGATCGAGATCGTCGAGACCGTACTGCGCAACCTCATAAGCGATGCCTTGGTTGCGCGCCTCCTGCTCGTTGAGGCCGACGCGTGCAACTTCGGGCTCGGTGAAAGTCGCCCATGGAATCACCGAATAATCGACCTTGAACTTCCGGAAGCGCCCGAAGAGAGCGTTGACCGCCGCATACCACGCCATATGCGCGGCGGTATGCGTGAACTGGTAAGGGCCGGCGACGTCGCCCGCGGCATAGATGTTCGGATAGAGGGTTTGCAGGTACTCGTTGATTTCGACGGTGCGCGTTTTGGTCGTCGGGATGCCGAGTTCCTCGAGCCCGTAGCCGGCGGTATTGGCAACGCGGCCGACCGCGCACAGCAGTTCGTCGAAGGCAATCCGGATTTCGCGCCCGGCGTTTTCGACGACCAGTATTTTTTCGCCGTTGTCGACGATGACCCGCTGTGCTTTGTGATTGACCAGCACGGTGACGCCTTCCGCCCTGAATTGCCGCATGACCATTTCTGAAATCTCGGCGTCTTCACGCATCATTATGCGCGGCAACATTTCCACCTGCGTCACCACGGAGCCGAAGCGCGCGAAGCACTGCGTGAGTTCGCAGCCGACCGGTCCGCCGCCAAGCACCACCAGCCGTTTGGGTAGCGTGCGCAAAAACCATACGGTGTCGGAGGTGAGCGGATTGATCTGCGCGAGTCCGGGAATGGGCGGAATGAACGGCCGCGCGCCGGCGGCGATCACGATGTTTTTGGTGGTGAGCGTGCGCGTGCCGCCTGCAGTCTTCACCTCAACCGTCCACGGCGAGGTGATTTTCGCTTCGCCGGTGATGCAATCGACGCCGAGCCGGGTATAACGGGCGAGCGAGTCATGCGGCGCGATAGTGGTGATTACGCGTTGCACGCGCTCCATCACGTCGGCAAAATCGAAATCGACGGTCGCGGTTTTCATGCCCAGTTCTCCCGCGCGGCGCGCGTGCGACAGGAATTTTGCCGAACGTATGAGCGCCTTGGATGGCACGCACCCCGTATTCAGGCAGTCACCGCCCATCCGGTGTTTCTCGATCAGCGTGACTTGCGCTTTCACGGCGGCCGCAATGTAGGCGGTGACGAGGCCGGCCGAGCCGGCGCCGATCACCACGAGGTTGCGGTCAAAATGCGCGGGCCTGGTCCATTTCGCGTAAACCTTGCGTGAATTGATCGCAGTAACGATCCACTTTGCGATGAGCGGGAAGAGACCGAGCAGGGTGAACGCAACAATCAGACCGGGCGACAGAATTCCGCGCAGCGATTCTATTTTCGCAATCTCGGTGCCGGCATAGACGTAGACGATAGTGCCGGCGAGCATGCCGAGCTGGCTGGCCCAGTAAAAGGTGCGCGTTTTGAGCGGCGTGAGTCCCATCAGAAGATTGATGACGAAAAACGGAAACGCCGGCACCAGCCGCAGCGTGAAGAGATAAAACGCGCCGTTTTTTGCGATGCCGGAATTGATTGCCGCGAGCTTGTCGCCGAATTTGCTTTGGATCGAGTCGCGCAGCACGCAGCGCGCCGCGAGAAACGCGAGGGTCGCGCCGAGCGAGGAGGCGAACGATACGATGATGGTTCCCCACAGCAGTCCGAAAATGGCTCCCGCCACCAGCGTCATGAGGGCGGCGCCCGGCAGCGACAGGCCGGTCACCGCGACGTACGCGGCGAAGAAAATCGCCATGGTGGGTATCTGGTTGGCCGTGTAATAGCCGTTGATCGCCGCCTGTTGCGATTTGAAATAGCCGAGCGTAAAGAAATGTTCCAGATCGAACGCGAAGAATGCGGCGACCAGCACGGCAATCATGACAATGATCAGTAGCCTGCCCTTGTTCACGAGGTCTCCCTTGCGGACGGTCAGGCCGCGATGGGCCGCGGAGCGAACGCGCGACTTACAGTCAGCCGGCAGGCTTCGTCAATGCGCGTGATGACGCCGAATTGGGTGCCCGCAAAGTCGGCGGGCGCGTAACGGTAATGCAGCGGACAACCGCGCCCGGGCGTCATCTGCGGCGATCAGCTTGCGATGGCGCCGCCGCAGCTTGAACCCTGGCCGGCGGTGCAGCCGTAGCAATGGTCGGCAACCATAATCGGGTTGTGCGTAAGGTCGGCGCCCAGCATGTCGCGCAGATGCGTGCGTGAACGCCCCTTCCAGGAGAGCGGCAGACCCAGCATCTGGTTGAAGTCGCAGTCGTAGGTGTAGCCGCGCCAATCGACGCTGATCAGATTGCGGCACATCACCGCGTCGAGGTTGGCGGGCTGGTAGGCGTTTTTCAGCAAGTCTATGTATTCCCCGAACCGGCCTTTCGAAATCAGCATGCTGCCGAAGCGCTGAATCGGCATATTGGTGATCACATAGAGCTGATTGAAGGCGATGCCATAACGCTCGCCGAGCTGACGGCGGTAGTCGAGTTCGAGTTGTTGTTGCGCCGGCGGCAGCACCGCGCCCTGCGGGTTATAAACCAGCGCAAGCTGAAGCCCGCTGCCGGGTCGCCCGTAGCCGAGCGCGTTGAGTGTCTGCAGTGCGCGGATGCTCGTGTCGAAGACGCCGCTGCCGCGCTGGCGATCGACGTTTTCTTCCAGGTAGCACGGTAGCGACGCCACCACTTCGATCTGGTGGTCGGCGAGAAATCGCGCCAGATCTTCCTGTCTCGGTTGTTCGAGTATGGTCAGGTTGCAGCGGTCCATGACGTGCACGCCCAGGTCGCGCGCGGCGCTTACGAGATCGCGAAAGTGCGGATTGAGTTCGGGCGCGCCGCCGGTCACGTCGAGTTTCGCGATGCCCGACGCCTGTATGAAGGCCAGCACGTCGTTGACAGTCTCGCGCGTCATCATCTCGGTGCGGGTGGGGCCGGCGTTGACGTGGCAATGCACGCACGACTGGTTGCACTTGTAGCCGAGATTGACCTGCAAAGTATCGAGCTGCTTACGCCGGATGGGGGGAAAGTCGGAATCCCGCATCAGCGGCAGGGTTGCATGCATTGCCAGTTCTCCATCAGGTGATTCGATCGTCGTAGCGCCCCGCGTGTGCTGCGCCCGCGCGGCGGGTAGCAGCGCATTGTGCGGATTTTGCGCCGGTCTGTCATTATACGTAGAGTCGCACGGCGGGCTTTTTCCTTACAACTTGCGTTGACCGCAAGCGCCTGATTGCGCTATGTTTAGAGTTTCCCTCCCGCAAAATTGTCCACGCATGCCCAAGACCGCTAAAACCGAGCACACCCCGACGTTTGAAAGCGCGCTGGCCGAGCTGGAAAGCATCGTCGCGCGCATGGAAGACGGGCAGCTTCCGCTTGATGAGTCGCTGGCCGCTTACAAGCGCGGCGCCGAACTGCTCAAATTCTGTCAGGCGCAATTGGCGGACGCTCAGCAGCAGGTCAAGGTCCTTGAAGCCGGCGCCCTCAAGAATTTCGCCGCTGGCGATGACGATAACAACTGATTTCCAGCACTGGGCGGCCGCTCACCAGCAACGCATCGAGGCGCAATTGCAGGCCGCGTTGCCGAGCGCGGAGGTGGCGCCGCAACGCTTGCATCAGGCGATGCGCTATGCGGTGCTGGGCGGCGGCAAGCGAGTGCGGCCCCTCCTGGCGTTCGCGGCGGGTGAAATCACGCGCGCGGAAACCGGGCGCGTGGCAATCGCGGGCGCCGCGGTTGAACTCATCCATGCCTATTCGCTGGTGCACGACGATCTGCCGTGCATGGATGACGACATGCTGCGCCGGGGCAAGCCGACCTGTCACGTGGAGTTCGATGAGGCAACCGCATTGCTGGTGGGGGATGCGTTGCAAAGCCTCGCGTTTCACCTGGCGTCAGAATACCGCCTCGCCGACGACACCGCGGTTCAGCTCGAGATGGTGAAGCTCCTCGCCGCCGCCGCCGGCTCCCGCGGCATGGCCGGCGGGCAGGCGATCGATCTTGCGGCGGTCGGTGCAACGCTCACGCTGCCGGAACTTGAGTTCATGCATATCCACAAGACCGGCGCGCTGATCCGCGCGGCGACGCTGTTGGGCGCGCATTGCGGCAGCGCACTGGGCGGGCAGGAACTGGCCAGGCTCGATCATTTCGCGAAATGCATCGGCCTGGCATTTCAGGTGGTCGACGACGTGCTCGACATCGAGGCGAGCACCGCGACGCTCGGCAAGACGGCGGGCAAGGACGCGCGGCAGAACAAACCGACCTATGTCAGCGTGCTGGGCGTGGCGGATTCGAAAAAACTGGCCGCGGAGCTGCGTCATGACGCACTGGCGGCGCTCGACATCTTCGGCGACCGCGCGCTGCGCCTGCGCGAGCTCGCGGATTTCATAGTACTGAGAAAGTTCTGATGTACGACTTGCTTGAAACCATTAATGACCCGGCCGAATTGCGCCAACTCGAGCGCAGGCAATTGCCGCAGCTGGCGCAGGAATTGCGCCAGTTCCTGCTCGATTCGGTGAGCCAGACCGGCGGGCATTTGTCGTCGAATCTCGGCACCGTCGAGCTCACGATCGCGTTGCATTACGTTTTTAACACGCCGCATGACCGGCTGGTGTGGGACGTCGGCCATCAGACGTATGCACACAAGGTGCTGACCGGCCGCCGTGCCAGCATGCGGCAGCTACGCATGTGGGAGGGCATTTCCGGATTTCCGCGCCGCGAGGAGAGCGTATACGACACGTTCGGCACCGCGCATTCGAGCACGTCGATCAGCGCCGCGTTCGGCATGGCGGTCGCAAGCTCGCTCGCCGGCATCCCGCGGCATTGCGTGGCGATCATCGGCGACGGCGCGATGAGCGCGGGCATGGCGTTCGAGGCGCTCAACAATGCGGGTGACGCCGCCCACGATCTGTTGGTGATACTCAACGACAACGACATGTCGATTTCACGGCCGGTAGGCGCGCTCAACAAGTATCTTGCTAAATTGATGTCGGGCCGTTTCTACACCGCGGCCAAGCGCGCGGGCGCCAAGGTGCTGGGTGAATTCGCCAAGCGCGCCGAAGAGCACGTCAAAGGCATGGTGACGCCCGGCACGATGTTCGAGGAATTCGGCTTCAACTACATCGGGCCGATCGACGGCCACGATCTCGATGCGCTGGTGCCGACGCTGAAGAACATCAGCGAATTGAAGGGCCCGCAGTTTCTGCACGTGGTGACGCGCAAAGGCCAGGGCTACAAACTGGCGGAGGCCGATCCCGTGCTGTATCACGGCGTCTCCAAATTCAAGCCCGGCGACGGTATCGTCGGCGGCAAGGCCGGCGGCAAACCCGCGTATACGCAGGTGTTTGGCGACTGGCTGTGCGATATGGCGGCACGCGACAAGCGCCTGGTCGGCATCACGCCCGCGATGCGCGAGGGGTCCGGTCTGGTGCGCTTTTCCGAACTTTATCCCGAGCGCTATTTCGACGTGGGCATTGCCGAGCAGCACGCGCTGACGTTCGCCGCGGGACTCGCGTGCGAAGGCTGTAAGCCGGTGGTCGCGATTTATTCGACGTTTTTGCAGCGCGCCTACGATCAACTGATCCACGACGTCATGATCCAGAATCTGCCGCTGGTGCTGGCGATCGATCGCGGCGGACTGGTCGGCGCCGACGGCGCCACGCATAACGGCAGCTTCGATATTTCCTATCTGCGCTGCCTGCCCAATATGACGGTGATGACGCCGTCCGACGAGAACGAGTGCCGGCAGATGCTGTTCACGGCATTTCAGATGAACACGCCGGCCGCCGTGCGCTATCCGCGCGGCGCCGGGCCGGGCGCGGTGATCCGACAGGAGATGCAGGCGCTGACCGTCGGCAAGGGCGAAATACGCCGCAGCGGGAAAAGGCTGGCGTTGCTATCCAAGAAAATCGCAATTCTTGCTTTCGGCAGCATGGTGAAGCCGGCGCTCGATGCCGCGGAAGAACTCGACGCGACGGTCGCCAATATGCGTTTCGTCAAGCCGCTCGACGATGCGCTCGTCGCGGAACTTGCCGGTAGCCACGATCTGCTGGTGACGATCGAGGAGAACGTCATCATGGGCGGGGCCGGCAGTGCGGTGCTCGAATCGCTGCAGCGCCAGCGGATCAGGGCGTCCGTATTGCAGCTTGGGTTGCCCGACCGATTCATCGATCACGGCGACCCGGCGCTGCAGTTGAAAAGCTGCGGGCTCGATAAGCAAGGCATACTGGCCTCGATACGGGCCAAACTCGCCGAGTAGTATACTTGTCGGGATTCCTTATCCCTGTGACTGCCATGGACAAAGCCGTTGTGCGCGATCAGCAAATGCGTGAAGAAAACGAGATGGACGGCTACGTAAAGATCGACCAGTACAACCCGCGTACGATCGAGCGCATCGCCGACAAGTATCGCGAAATTCTCAAGGATCTTGGCGAAGATACCGAGCGCGAAGGCCTGGTCAAGACGCCCGAGCGCGTGGCCAAGGCGCTGCAGTTTCTGACGCATGGCAAGAATCTCGATCCGGCCGCGATTCTGCGCTCGGCGATGTTCAAGGAAGAATACCAGCAGATGGTGATCGTCAAGGACATCGAGGTCTACTCGTTGTGCGAGCACCACATGCTGCCGTTTTTCGGCAAGGCGCACGTTGCCTATATTCCGAACGGCCACATCGTGGGGCTGTCGAAGATTCCGCGCGTGGTCGACGCGTTTGCGCGCAGGCTGCAGGTGCAGGAGCGGCTCACGGTTGAAATCCGCAATTGCATACAGGACACGCTTAAGCCGCTCGGCGTGGCGGTGGTGATCGAAGCGCAGCACCTATGCATGATAATGCGCGGCATCCAGAAGCAGCATTCAATCGCGACGACCTCCGCGTTCACCGGTGAATTTCAGCAGGACAGGACGCGCGCGGAGTTTATCCGGCTCGTTTCCAAGCGCGGTGATTGACCGTCAACCGGTCGCGGTTGCATGAACCAAAAGCAGCGCATGACTCAAACCAGCGAATCCGTCGTCGAACGGGTGTTGCCCGACGTGCGCAAGGGCCGCATGCTGATCCTCGTCGATGACGAGGATCGCGAGAACGAGGGCGATCTCTTTGTGGCGGCGGAACGCGCAACGCCCGCGGCGATTAATTTCATGGCGGCGCACGCGCGCGGGCTGGTGTCGCTGGCGTTGACCGAACAGCGCATGCGCGAACTGGGCCTGGCGCTGATCGCTGACGATTCCGGCAATCAAAGTAAATTCGGCACTGCCTTTGCCACGCCGGTCGATGCGCGCGAGGGCGTGCGCTCGGGCATGTCGGCGCCCGACCGCGCACGCACGATTGCGGTAGCCATTGCCGACGAGACCAAACCGGGCGACCTTATACGCCCGGGCCGTCTGCAGACGCTGCGCGCGCTCGACGGCGGCGTGCTCGCGCGGCGCGGCCACACCGAGGCGGCGGTCGACCTTGCGCGCATGGCGGGATTGAAGCCGGCGGGCGTCATCTGCGAGATCATGAACGGCGACGGCACGATGGCGCGCCTGCCGGAACTCGAGAAATTCGCGGCGCTTCACGACCTGAAGATATTGAGAATCGCCGATTTAATCGACTACCGTAAGAACGAGCGCCGGGTGCGGCGCAAGTCCGAGACCACGCTGCCGACGCGGAAGAGCGGCACCTGGCGGTTGATGGTCTACAGCGATGATCTGGAAACCACGCTCTACGTTGCGCTGGTGAAGGGCGAAATCAAGTCCGCTGCGCCGGCGCTGGTGCGGCTGCATTCGCAATGCCTGACCGGGGACGTCTTCGGTTCCGAGCGCTGCGATTGCGGCGAGCAACTCGAAGCCGCGATGACCCTGATAGAAAAAGCGGGCAGCGGCGTCGTGGTCTACATGTTTGACGAAGGGCGCGGCATCGGGTTGCTCAACAAAATACGCGCCTACGCGCTGCAGGACCAGGGCCAGGACACGGTCGAGGCCAACCATGCACTGGGCTTCGCCGCGGACATGCGCGACTTCAAGACCGGCGCGCATATCCTGTTCGACCTCGGCGCGCGCCAGGTGCGCTTGCTGACCAACAACCCGGAGAAGGTCAAGGCGCTCGA
>JAYVME010000220.1:0-4689 GCA_043759115.1 Betaproteobacteria bacterium
ACGAAGATCGAGCATCGACCGGACGCCAAGGTCGATGCACCCACTGCCGCCACCGCACCGGAACGGCCGAAGGCGGGCGGCAAGCCGAAACTTACGGTGGTCAAGTAAGCGCGGTAAACTTCTGAGAACCAGCAGTCGAAACCTGTCGCCGGCAATCGTCGACAGGCCGTAGTCCAAGTCGCGGTCCTGCAGTCAGATGTCGTTGCAAGGAATTTGCCGGACCGGTATTCGAATCAAAGCCGCCTTAGCTCAGTTGGTAGAGCAACCGCCTTGTAAGCGGTAGGTCATCTGTTCGAGTCAGATAGGCGGCACCAAACGTCAAGAAGTTGCGGCTGTTTTGAGAAATTCGGGAAGTTGTGGGGCATGCCAGGGTTAGGTTTCCCCAGCGAATTTGCAGGCACCGCATCGCTCAAAAAAGAAATTTCTCCCCTTTATGGGCTTGCAATATCGGCGGCCAGTCTGTTGGCCATCGACGCTCACGGCATGTCCACTCGCTCAAAGGGTCAAAGTCAACCCGATTTTCCGGGCGCGTGATGCCGCTGGTCAACCTGGTCCGCGATTGGTTTCCCAAGCAGGCCCAAGCACAGGGTACGCGCAAGTCACTGCCGACACGGTGAATGCCCCCATCGGGAGCCACAACGGGCGATTGCGCGGTATGGTTCTGAAGGGGAAAACGCATGCTTGATGGCGTGACCGCGACTCGCTTCGATCGACGCATGACGGTTGGGCGCACAGGGCCGCTTCTGCTTTCATGCGAGCGGGCAAATGGCAATCAAGTCGAGGTCGTTGCGAAGTTTGCGACCGGCCCTCAGTTTGGGCCATTGAGCTTGATGCGGGAGGCACTGTGTGCAATGCTGGCCAAGGATCTGGGGTTGCCGGTACCGGAGTGTTTCGTGGTCGCGATCACGCCTGAATTCATCGAATCCGTCGCGACGATCCAGCCCGAGCTCGCCAAGGCGCTACGCTTGGGAGTTCCAACAGGCTTCGGGTCCGCAAAGTTGCCTCCAGGATATTCATCGTGGATGCCGGACAGAAGCATTCCGAAGGCAATGCGGGCGAGCGCAGTGGAGATATTCGCATTTGACCTCTTGGTCCAGAACGCGGACCGCCGCCCGGAAAATCCCAATTTGCAAGCGTATGGCAACCAGCTTGCGATCTTCGACCATGAATTGGCGCTCATGTTCGAAGGCATTCTGTTCTGGCAAGCACCGTGGGTACCGGGCTCGCTTGGATCCGCAGGCGCGCCCGACAAGCATGTCTTGAGGCGTGGCCTTCAGGGGTTTGAGCACGACCTTACCCGCCTGGTTGGCGCGTGGGAGGCAATCAGCGACGATCGGCTTGCGGAGTATGCGGCGGCCCTCCCGCCCGCATGGACAATGCCTCGGGCATCGGCGGACGCCGCAATCGCTTTCCTCCGCCAACTGCGCGATAATGTTCGGCTGGCGGCACAGGAAGTTTTGAGGGTACTGAAATGAACTCCAACGCTCCGTATACCTACACCGTCCTTCGCTACGTCCACGACATCACGACTGGTGAATGTCTCAATGTGGGTGTGGTGCTGTCGGCGCCCAAGCATCGGTACGTGAACGCGGTGTGCCGCACCAATATCGCGCGCCTGCGACATGTCTTTCCAACTCTCGACACCGATTCGTTTCGGGCATCCATGCGCCATATCATGAGTTGCTTCGAGGGTTTTCGAGTGGAGGCGGAGGAGCGGCTATCCCTTCGGGGGGAAGCCGGCACCGTGATGGACTACGCGCATAGCGTGCTGGCGAAAGATGACAGCGCCCTTCAGTGGTCTGCGATGGGCTCTGGTGTTAGCGCCGATCCGGATGGCGCACTTAATCATTTGTTTGAGCGTTTCGTTACGGCGAACGATCCACGCGGACCTATCGCGCGGAAGGACGATGAGGATGTGTGGCGGCATTTCAGTACAGCGTTGCAACAGCGCCAGGTTCTGAAGTACTTCAACAAAAAAGCGATCACTGTCCAGGATGATGAGGTCGAATTCAAGCATGCCTGGAAGAATGGCGAATGGCATTGCCTTGCGCCGGTCTCCTTTGACCTTGCGAATGCTGATTCGATCAAGGAAAAAGCACATCGGTGGCTGGGCCAGATAACCAGCGTCGCGAGCGCCACCGAGCGGTTCAAGCTCTATTTTCTCGTGGCTGAGCCAACCCAAAGCGAATTGCGCCCGGCGTACGAGGCTGCATTGGGCATCCTTCGCAAGGCGCAGGTCGACAATGAGGTGTTTCCTGAATCGCAAGCGCTTGATTTGTCCGAGCGTCTGGCGGCTCAAGTCGCGGCACATGTCGCCGCCACAGAAAGTCCGCATCCCGAGGGCGCGGCCAAGGACCGTGGTCGCTGAGCGCCAGGTCAACCCTCGTCTCCGGCTCCCGCTTATAGCGCCGACACGGGTATCGCGTCAGGCTGATTTGCGTTGAACCTCGTGCTACGTGTTTGCCGCTTCGCTTCACCCATTCCGTCCCCTACTTTCAGATCGGTGCGCAGCTTGAACTGGCGTCTGAATTTCGGGATCCGCTTGGGCGTTTCGATTTGCCCGCATCGTAGCGACCCGACTACTTGTAATCGTCTTCCCGCTGATGTTTCACGGCCAAGATCGTGACCGCATCAAGCGCTGCTTCGAACCGGCATAGCGCAAGAAAGCCGCTGGCGCCGAAGTCGAACACCAGTTCGCGCAAGTCCTCGAATTCTTCGACTGGCCGCCCGATCATCGGTGCGTGATTGAGTGGCAGGAACGATTCGCGAATCGCAAGCATCGCCCGTTTCGCAGCGACCGCATCTTTGCTGACGAGAAACGCGTGCAGTCGGTACAGGTCCGATCGGGCGCGCGCCGAAATCCTTACGAGTGGCATTCAGGCAAAGCGGCTGCAGGGTTCTCCTGCACTTGATCAACCCAGGCACTGAACTCATCAAGCGAGACATGTAGACCGGTCTCCTTGTAATGCTCAAAGGAAGATTCGGCAGCAGCGATGAAGTGATGGCGGACCTCTTCCTTTTTCACGTAGGCAAGAATGGCTTCTTTCATGACGTAGTGCGGTGTCCGCTTTTTGGCATAGGCCAGGTTGGCGACGCGATCCCGGTCGACGGCGTCAAGCTTGATGGTGACTGAGCCTGGGGTACGTCGTTTTTCGACCGACAATGGTTTCACGGTATCACCATAGCGCAAAAGGTAACACCTGTTCTAGTTGATCCGCTTTTCATGTCAATCATCCCTGCCGCACGATTTCCCGCAAACTCGTGTCGGTTTGACGTTATCCCGCGAACCATGCACCCCGCTTGTCGAGAAATTTGACACTTGCCGAGACGAAGCAGCGTGCCTTATGGCCGCACCACGACTAAGCCCTTGAGTAAAAAGGCCTACTCACAAGCGGCGTATTTCTTGCTCCAAACCAAGGAACTAACGCACAATCACCCACTTATTCCCGCTTGTCCCGCGTAGCCCTTGCGAGCGGCGGCGGGTGCAAGCGGAAAACCGCGCGGCGCGCCTCACCCGTTTCAGGGATGGCGCACCGCAGCGAAACGTGAGAAAAGCGTTACAGGGCGGGGAAATGCCTGCGGCGCACCTGATCGGCGAACCACAGGTCGTTTAAGTGTTGTTAGGAAGGAAGTACCACACATGAATTGCAATCTTCCAAGGCGACAGCTGGCGCTGGCTGTCGCCGCTGCATTTTCCGCCGGCCTCCCCTTCGCGCCGGTTTCGCTGATTTCGCAGGCGCACGCCAACCCCACCGCGCCCATCGTGGGCAGCGGCAGCGCCAGCTTCCAGACCCAGGGCAAAACCCTGACGGTCACCAACACGCCAGGCGCCATCATCAACTGGCAAAGCTTTTCGATTCAAGCCGGTGAAACCACCCGCTTCCAGCAGCAAAGCGCCGCCAGTACCGTATTGAACCGGGTGCGTGGCCAGGACCCCAGCATCATTCTCGGCACCCTGTCCTCCAACGGCCGGGTATTCCTGATCAATGCCAACGGCATCGTGTTCGGCGCCGGCAGCCGTGTCGACACCCAGGGCCTGATCGCCTCGACGCTCAACATCAGCGACGCCGACTTCAAAAAGGGCTTGCTCAAGTTCAACCAGGAAGGCCAGGCCGGCAGCATCCAGGTGGATGGCTACATCAACGGCGGCAGCGGCGACGTCTACATCATCGCGCCCAATGCCACGGTGGGCAAGGAAGGCGTGATCAAAAGCGAAGGCGGCAACGTGGTGTTAGCCGCCGGCGAGAAGATCGAAATCGCCAGCCGCAGCTTAAACGACATGAAGTTCGAGGTGCAGGCGAGCGCCAACGAGGCCCGTGTCTTGGGCAAGCTGAGCGGCGGCGCGGTGGGCATTTTCGCCGGCACCTTGAAGCACTCGGGCGACATTCGCGCCCAGACCGCCGAGGGCAACGGCGGGCGCATCGTACTGGCGGCCAAAGCGGATATCGCGCTCAACGCCGGCAGCCATACCATGGCCGAAGGCAAGAGTGGCGGCTCGGTTGAAATCAAGTCTGACACCGGCAACATCGCGCTAGGCCAGGGCGCGGTGGTCAGTGCCAGCGCGGTGAGCATCGTGTCAGGCATCGCGCCTACGCCCAACCCGGTGACCGGTGTCGGCGGCACCGTGAGCATCAGCGCCGCGCAAGGCAATATCGTGGTGGATGGCGGCGCCATCCTCAAGGCATCCGG
>JAYVME010000221.1:0-4689 GCA_043759115.1 Betaproteobacteria bacterium
CTGGTGGAGGGGGAAGGATTCGAACCTTCGAAGGCAGAGCCGTCAGATTTACAGTCTGATCCCTTTGGCCGCTCGGGAACCCCTCCGAACGAAACCGAACATTATGGCGATTTCCCCTATTTGTGTCAAACAGTTGGACGAATTATTTGTATGGCCCGCGGCAGTCCTGCGGCGATGCGGCGAATTCGCTACCATTACGCCCAAAGTTACACCTTCAATGACCTCCTCCGCCCCCGTCCTGCGCACTATCCTCAACCCGCGCTCAGTCGCCATCATAGGTGCGTCCGAGAGCCTCGGGAAATTTGGCGGAAGAGTCATGAATTTTGTTGTAAAACATGGCTTTAGTGGGGTAGTTTTACCCATAAATCCGACTTCCTCCACGATTCTTGGGATTACTGCTTACGCCCGGATCGGCGATGCACCAGGCCCGATTGACGTGGCGCTGCTGGCGGTGCCCAGCGCGCAAATTCCGGCCGCAATCGCTGAATGCGGCAGCGCCGGCGTTGCCGCCTGCGTCGTGCTGACCGCCGATTTTGCGGAAGCCGGGGCCGCTGGTGCGGCGCGTCAGGACGATCTGGTGCGCATCGCCCGCCAGCATGGTATGCGGTTGATCGGCCCCAACTGTCTGGGTTTCATAAATCCCGCCCTCAGGTTAGCGCTTACTTCGTCGGTTGCGCTTGCCGTAGAGCCTATGCCGGTGGGAAACATCGGCCTCGCCAGCCAAAGCGGCTCGCTTATGGCAGCGCTGATTTCGCACGCGCAGGATCTGGGTAGCGGCTTCAGCGCCGCGGTTTCTGTCGGCAACCAGGCAGACCTCGAAATTTGCGATTTCATCGAATATTTTCTGGAAGACCGTGCGACACGCGCGATCTGCGCCTATATCGAAGGCCTTAAAGACGGCCGGCGATTTCTCGCGCTGGCCGCTCGCTGCCGCGCCGCGGGCAAGCCGCTGCTGGTGGTTAAAGCCGGCGGCAGCGACGCCGGCGCCCGCATCACGCGGTCGCATACCGCAAGTCTCGCCGGCTCGCAGGCCGTATGGGCGGCCGCGTGCCGCGAGCACGCGGTGGTTTTGCTCGACGATCCCGAAGCGCTCATTCAGTGCGCTGATTTTCTGATCCGCTTCGGCGCGCCGCAGGGCGACGGCATAGCAGCGCTATCGCCTTCGGGGGGCACCATAGCCGTGACTGCCGACCGCATCGCCGCCGCCAACCTGCGTCTCGCAAAACTGGCCGACTCAACGCAACGCGCGCTGCATGAGATCGTGCCCGCCACGCGGCCGGTAAACCCGCTGGACGTCGGCGGACTCGCGCGCGAACAGGGCGTCGCGAGCGCCGGGGCCTGCTATGAGTTACTCGCCGCCGACCCCGACACCGCCGCCGTGCTGATCGTCGTGGCGACCACGCCGCAACTTGCCGACAAAGTGCGGCTGTGGGGTGCGCTCGCGCTCCGCCACGGAAAGCCGACCGCCATCCTGCTCACACCCGGCACTCTCGTCGACGACGCGCGCGCAACGTTACGCGAACTGCATTGCCCGTACACCAACCGCATGGACGACGCACTGCGCGTATTGAAAGCCGCAATCCAGTACGGCCAGGCGCTGCACGCGCCGCCGGGACAACAACCGGTCCTGCCTGCCGCCTTTGGCGCGGTCGCAAACTTTGCCGCGTCCGCAGCTGAACTCACCGCAAGCGAGACCACCCAATTACTGGGCGTTGCCGGCGTCAATGCAACATCCGCCATAAGCGCGCGCAGCGAAAGCGAAGCCGTGGAAGGCGCCAATGCGATGGGCTACCCGGTCGCGCTGAAGGTAAGTTCCCGCACGCTGACGCACAAAAGCGACGTCGGCGGTGTCCATCTCGATGTGCGCGGCGATGAAGCCGTGCGCGCCGCGTGGCGGAAAATTCGCGACAACGTGGCAGCACATGACGCCGGGCCCCTCGAATGCATGGTGCAACCCATGATCACGGGCGGCGTCGAATTGATCGTCGGCAGCCAATGGGACGCGCAATTCGGCGCCGTCGTCATGGTCGGCGCGGGCGGCATCTGGGCCGAGACCCTGCGCGATACGCAACTCGCGTTGGCACCCGTCACGCCGCAGCGCGCATTGGGGCTCGTGCGCGCTTTGCGCATGTGGCCGCTGCTCGCCGGCAGCCGCGGGCACCCGCGGGCCGACATTGATAAACTGGTGGACGTCATCGTGCGCACGAGTTGGCTGGCAGCGACGCTGGGGCCGCGGCTCACCGAACTCGACATCAACCCGTTGCTGGTAAGAGCCGAGGGCCAGGGCGCAATCGCGCTCGACGCCCGCGCGACATTACAACCGCCGCAAGGCGACACTTCGAAAGTATCCTCATGACCGCGAATCCTGCCACGCATGCCGTCACCTATGAAGTCGTCGATGACATCGCCGTCATCACCCTCAACCGCCCCGACAAGCGCAACGCCATGAACAACGATTTGACCACCGGCCTGCGCGCCGCGTGGGAGCGCTTCAACGCGGGCGACGAGCGCGTCGCCATCCTCACGTGCGCCGGCGATGATTTTTCAGTGGGCGTCGACGTCAAAGCGCCGGCCGAGGATTTTCCGGCGTGCGTGCCCAACGTCGGCGTGCAGTTGCAGAAGCCGTTGATCGCCGCGGTGGCGGGATGGACGGTCGGCGGCGCGGTGGTGATGGTGCAGATGGCCGATCTGTGCGTCGCCGCCGATACCACGAAATTCACGTTTCCCGAGGCAAAAGTCGGATTTACCGGCGCGCTGGTCGCGGGACTTGCCGCGCGCATACCGCACAAGGTCGCGATGGAACTCATGCTGTTGGGCGAAGAACTCGGCGCCGAGCGCGCTTACCAGATCGGATTGGTAAACAAAGTCGTGCCGCGCGAACAGCTGCTTGAAGCAGCAATGACCTACGCCCGCCGTCTTGCATCGAACGCACCTATGGTGCTGGCCCTGTTGCGCGAATTCGTGAGCGAAGTGCTGCCGCGCGGGCCATCCGAACACGTCGCGCGCGGACGGCTCGCGATTACGCGAGTGCGCCAAAGCGAAGACGCGAAGGAAGGTGTGGCCAGTTTCAAAGCCAAGCGCAAGCCGCAATTCAAAGGCAAGTAAGCCGGCACGCCGTTCGATGAGCGAGTCCTACGACCCCTTGCTTGCCGCCACGTCCGGAATAGCGGTGCGGTAAAATCAATCCACGATCACGCTCACCCGAGGAGTCTCCAATGAACGACGCAAGCAACGCGCCGCAACTTGCGCATAACGTCACGCGTCTCGCGCATCTCGATCTGCCGGGTGCGGGCCAGGTCTACGTCAACGGCAACTATGCCTACATCGGCCACCTGCCGAACAAAGCGGGGATCGGCACCAGCATCGTCGACATCTCCGACCCGCGCAAGCCGTGCCTCACGTCGCAGATCAATCTCGAAGACCCGACCTCGCACAGCCACAAGGCGCGCGTGATCGGCAATATCATGATAGTCAACAGCGAGCGCAACATGACCGCGATCGGCCGCAAAGCGGACGAACTGCCCAATCTGCGCGCGCAATTGCGCGCGGCACTCGGACGCGATGCGACGCACGCGGAACTCGCCGCCAAACTCGGCGTGAGCGTAGCGGACATGGCCGCGGTGGAGGCCGCGGAGAAAAATCCGTACGACAAGGGCGGCTTCAAGATTTACGACGTGGCCGACCGCGCGAAGCCGAAGTTGATCACGTTCCACAAGACGCACGGCATCGGCGTGCACCGCTTCGACATGGATGCGAACTATGCCTATATTTCGACCGAAATGCCGGGCTACAAAGGCAACATCCTGGTGATTTACGACATTCAAAATCCGGCGAAACCCGAGGAAGTATCGCGCTGGTGGTTGCCGGGCCAGCACCTCGCCGGCGGCGAAACGCCGACCTGGTCCGGGCGCCAGCACCGCCTGCATCACGCGTTGAGGGTTGGCGACAGATTGTGGGCCGGCTGCTGGCACGGCGGCGTGCGCATCATTGATGTCGCCGACATCAAGAAACCGCGCACCATCGGCGCCTATAACTACCACCCGCCGTTTCCGGAGCCCTCGCATACGTTCATGGGCGTGCCGTTCCCGGTCGCCGGCCGGCAGATCGCGCTCGCCATCGACGAGGAAGACCACGCGCACGACGGCGCGGAAATGGCGCGCCGCCGCGGCCGCCCGCATGGCTGCCTGTGGGTGTTTGACGTCAGCGACCCGGCGAAAATCCAGCCGCTGTCTATTTTCGAGGTGAGCGAGCTCGACTCGCCGTGGAGCCGCGCCGCCCCCGGGCGCTTCGGCGCGCACCAGTTCCACGAGCGCATGGACGGCGACACGCTCGTCTACTGCACATGGTTCGCGGGTGGCTTGCGTATCGTCGACATCGCCGACCCGCTGGCGCCGCAGGAAGTCGGGCACTACATTCCGCAGCCCGCACCAGGACAAACCGGACCGCAGACCAATGACGTCGACGTCGACCAGCGCGGGATCATTTATCTCGTCGACCGTGGACCGGGCCTTAACATCCTGGAATTCAAGCGCCCGAACTAATACTAAATGCAACCGCCGATGGACGCCGATGAACACCGATAGAGTCAAAAACAAAAAGCAATTCCCTGCGTTGGTTTCCCGTTTTTATCTGCGTTTATCGGCGTTCATCGGCGGTTTCATTCCAACTGCACGCCGATAGACTTGACGA
>JAYVME010000222.1:0-10543 GCA_043759115.1 Betaproteobacteria bacterium
CTTCATCGGCAAGCTGTTTGCCGAAGCGATCGAGGAGATTTCGTTAAAGCAGGTCGAGGCGGTGCGCGCGACCGGCGCGCCGTTCATGAACGTAATCACGTACGGCGTGCTGCCGCAGGTCTTCGGCCGCTTTATCGGCTTTGCGACCTACCAGCTCGATTCCAATCTGCGCAATTCGACCATGGTCGGCATTGTCGGCGCCGGCGGCATCGGCGGCGCACTGTTCGCCGCGTTCCTGCGCTTCGATTACGACTTCGTGTGCGCAATGCTGCTCTCGATCATCTTCCTGATATTCGCCGGCGAGTTGCTGGCGACCCGGGTGCGCGCGGTTTTCCTCGAACGCGGCAAGGTGGATGAGGAATGAAGCGTGAGGCGTCAGGCGTAAGGCGTGAGGCGTGAGCACCGCGACGCTCGAAGCGAGAACCTGGCGGCGTTTCACGCCGGGGCAGCGTATCGCGCGCTTCGCGGTCTATCTCGCGATGGTGATGGCGATCGTGGCTTCGATGCAGTCGGTCGAGGTGATTCCGGAGTTTCTGCTCGATGCGCCGGAGCAGATGGCGGACCTTTTAAAGCGCATGTGGCCGGTCGCGTTCGGCTATTACCCGAAAGGCGTGCATGAAGCGCTGGTGGAAACGCTGCACATCGCGACACTCGGCACCCTACTGGCGGTCGCCATGGCGTTCCCGATCGGCATCATGGCGGCGCACAACATTACGCCCAGCCGATCGCTCAATTTCATCGCGCGGTTGCTGCTGGTGTCGAGCCGCTCGGTGAATTCTCTGGTGTGGGCGCTGTTGTTCGTTGCCGTATTCGGGCCCGGTGCGCTGGCCGGTACGCTGGCCATCGCATTTCGTTCGATCGGCTTCATCGGCAAGCTGACCGGGGAGGCGATCGAGGAGGCGAATGTGGGCACCATAGAAGCGCTGCAGGCCGTCGGCGCGCCGTGGTTTTCAGTTCTGACCAAGGGCTACTGGCCGCAGATCCAGCCGGCATTCTGGTCGGTGGTGCTGTTCCGCTGGGACATCAACGTGCGCGAGTCCGCGGTGCTGGGGCTGGTCGGCGCCGGCGGCATCGGCATGGCGCTCGATACGGCGATGAATCTCTTTCAGTGGGACCGCGTGGCGATGGTGCTGGTTGCGATTTTCGCGGTGGTGATCGTCGCCGAAATCGTGGTGACGGCGATCCGCAAAAGAATTATTTAACCGCCAAGACGCCAAGACCGCCAAGAAGGGCGGTTAAGAAAAGAACAATACTGGACCAGAAACCAGAAGCCCGGCATTGATGATCCGCCTTGCATTTCGCCTTGTTTTTCCTTGGTGGTCTTGGCGTCTTGGCGGTTCATTTGCTTTTCCACGCGTCAGCGAAGGCGTTGATCGGCGCGGCTATTCGTAGAGCCCCGCGCGCGCCTTGCCGCGGAACACGCGATGCGCGAATACCGTATAGCCGAGCAGAAACGGCACTACGATCACGACCCCCGCGAGTACCATCCTGAGCGCCGACGGGTGGGACGCGGCCTCCCAGATGGTTATGCGATCCATCACGACGTAGGGAAAAAGGCTGTACGCGAGTCCGGCGAACGCCAGTGCGAAAATCGAAATGGCGCCGGCGAACGCTGTCCAGTCGGGTGCAGTGGAATCTTTTTTCAGCCGGTCGGTCGCGCGCCACACCCATACGCCCGCAGCCAGCGTAGCCAGCGGTAGCAGCGCCAGCCACGGCGTGCGTGGCACGAACGGAAAATGCGCAAACCATTTCGCTTCCACGGTCGCGCTGACCAGCGGCGTCGCAAGACTCACCAACGCGACGCCGATGGCGACCCACGTCAGCCCCCAGCGCGTCCAGGCCAGAGCTTTTTTCTGCAATTCTCCGGCGGTTTTCATCACCAGCCACGTCGCGCCGAGCAGCACGTAACCGCCGCACAGCGCCGCACCCGTGAGCAGTGCGAAGAGATAGTAGAGAAATCCCGGCTCGAAGCCGGTGATATAGCGGCCGAGCATCAGCCCCTGCGCGAACGACGCGAGAAACGAGCCGAACCAGAACAGCCAGTTCCACAATTCGCGATGCCAGCCGTCGGCCTTGATGCGAAATTCGAATGCGACGCCGCGCAGCATCAGGCCGATCAGCATGGCCGTGACCGGCAGGTAGAGCGCGGCGAGGATCTCGCCATGCGCGACGGGAAATGCAACGAGCAGGATGCCGACGCCCAGCACCAGCCACGTCTCGTTTGCGTCCCAGAACGGTCCGATCGAGGCGACCATCAGTTCCTGCTCATGCGCAGTCGCCGCCGGCATCAGCATGCCGACGCCGAGATCGTAGCCGTCGAGCACGACATAGAGGAGCACCGCCGCACCCATGAGGACCGCGAACACCAGCGGAAGGTCCATGGTGAACTGCGGGTTCACGCCTGCGCGCCTTTGCCCGCGAGATGGGTGAGCACCACCATATAGGCGATGAGCATCGCGGCGTAAGTGATGACATAGCCGGTGAAGCTCGCGCCGAGCAGCGGCCCGGGGACCGGACCGACGGCGTCGGCGGTCTTCAACACGCCGGTGACAAGCCATGGCTGGCGGCCGATCTCGGTCACCAGCCAGCCGGCGAGCGTGGCAATCCAGCCGGCGAAGGTAAATCCGGCGCACACCCATAGCAGCGAGCGCGGCGGCAGCGCGCCGCGCCGCGTGATCCACACACCGGTCCAGGCGACGAGCAGCATCATCACGCCGATGCCGACCATGACGCGAAACCCAAAAAATACTGGCAGCACGGGCGGCGCATTCGGCGCGAATGCGTCTATCCCTTTGATCTCGGCACCGGCATCGTGCTTGAGGATTACGCTCGCCAGTTTGGGGATTTCAACCGCAAAGTCATTTCGTCGCGTGTCCTCGTTCGGTATCGCGAAGAGCACCAGCGGTGCGCCGCGCTCCGTGATCCATAGCGCCTCGATCGCCGCTATTTTCGCCGGTTGGTGCTCGAGCGTGTTCAGTCCATGCATATCGCCCACCAGAATCTGCACCGGCGCCAGCATCGCGGCGAGCACGAGACCGGTGCGCAGCGTGTGCCGCGCCGAGGCGTCGGCCGCCGCGCGCAACAGGCGCCAGGCGGACAATCCGGCGATCACGAACGCGGCGGTGAGTCCCGACGCCAGCAGCATATGTGTCAGGCGGTACGGCAGGGACGGGTTGAAAATGACCTGCCACCAGTCGCCGGCGATGAGAACGCCGCCATCCATGACATGGCCGGCGGGCGTTTGCATCCAGGAGTTGAGCGCAATGATCCAGAAGGCCGACAACGTGGTGCCAATCGCCACCATCGCGGAGGAGAGGATGTGCACCCACGATGGCACGCGATTCATGCCGAACAGCATCACGCCGAGGAAAGTGCTCTCAAGAAAGAAGGCGAACAGGACTTCGTAGGCGAGCAGCGGGCCCGCGACGTTGCCGACGTGCAGCATGTAGCCCGGCCAGTTGGTGCCGAACTGAAACGACATCGTGATGCCAGTTACAACGCCCATCGCGAACGACAGCGCGAACACCTTGGTCCACAGCTTATAAGTCGCGAGCCACGCCGCGTTGCCGGTGCGTGCGTACTGTATGCGAAAGAACAGCAGAATCCACGCGAGCGCAATGGTCAGGCTCGGAAACAGGATATGAAATCCGATGTTCAGCCCGAACTGCGCGCGCGCGAGCAACAGAAGATCGGGGTTCTCCATGGCAAGACCATCATACGGCAGTTTCCGCGCCGCGGGACGGGCGCGGCAAAAGCGCAAAAGAATTGTTTAGCCGCCGATGGACTCTGATATCCAGATTCCGATCACCAGTAAGAAGGACTTCGAACTCCTGGCTTGCTTCGCGCAGCAACGCTCCATTCTTGAGCCCCGACCAGCCGCGTTTCTGAACCGTTTGTGCGTCGTGTCCCGACAGTTCGAGCCTCAGCTTCCGCGGCAAGGATTCGTCAAGCAGGATGCGCATCAGGCGCAAGAACTTCCCGCGCTAGCTCCAGCGCGGCGACCGCCTGCGCACGAGTTACAGAGGGAAACTCATCGAGAAAGACTTCAAGGCTGTCGCCAGCCTCAAGGTAGTCGAACAGGATTTTGATGGGAACCCGAGTACCTACGAATACCGGAGTTCCGCCTAAGATTTCCGGATCTCGGTGCACGACGAGATTTGGATTAGCCATTGCAATATCCTGATATCCACCAGCGGTCATGATACTCCCACCGACGCGCGGCATAACGATGTATTGGTTGAAAGTTTAGTTGACGGTTTCGTTGACATCTTATTCGGTCTGCCCGATGGGTTATTCTGCGCGTGCTATCGTCGTTGCTCAAGAACGGTGATGGGTGAAGTGTGAAGGGCGATGGGTGAAATTCCCCATTCCCCATTCCCCATTGCTCATTACCCATTACCGCTTCTCGCATTGCTCTTATCGGCGTTCATCGGCGGCTCATTTGCCTTTCCAGGTCTCAGCGAATGCGCTGAGAGCCAGATCGACTTCGGCGTCGCCGATATGCCGGTGTGTCACGAAGCGCAATTCCGGCCCCGCGCCCGGGGCTACGCGCACGCCTTTTTGCGCGAGTATTTTCGACAAATCGGCCGCCGAACGCTCGCATGCGCGCACGCTCGCGCGCACGAGATTGGTTTCGATCAGCGCCGGGTCGACAATGCTGGCATCGATCTTGTGCAGGCCCACCGCGAGCCGCTTCGCCGTGCGATGATCTTCGGGAAGACGCTCCACCATGTTCTCAAGCGCGACGATGCCGGCGGCGGCGAGCGGGCCGGCCTGGCGCATATTGCCGCCGACCATGCGGCGGAACGCGCGCGCACGCTCGATGAAATCGCGGCTTCCGCACAACACCGATCCAACCGGAGCGGACAAACCTTTGGAAACGCAGAAGCACACGCTGTCGCAATGCTGCGAGATTTCTTTGGCGCTGGTGTTGAGCGCGGCGGCGGCGTTGAAGAGACGCGCGCCATCGACATGCACGGGAACGCCGTTGTCGCGCGCGAGTTTATGCACCTCGGCCATGTAGCCGAGCGGCAGCACGGCTCCACTCGCAACGTTGTGCGTGTTTTCCATCCAGACGAGCGCAGTGCCCATCTGGTTGCGGTGCGTGCGCTTGATTTTTTCACGTAAGACATTCAGATCCATACGGCCACGCGTGCCGGGTAGGGTCCGGTAAAAAAGCCCGGCGAGCGCGGCCATCCCGCCGAGCTCGGAACTCAGCGTGTGCGAGCCTTCCTCGAGCAACACTTCGCCGCCGCGCTGCGCGTGCGTCAACATCGCCACCAGGTTCGTCATGGTGCCGCTCGGCATGTAGGCGCCGGCTTCCTTACCGGTTTTTTCGGCGGACAGCGCTTCGAGCTTCAGCACGGTCGGATCGCCATCGCGCGAATCGTCGCCGTAAGTCGCCTCCTGCATCGCGGCGAGCATCGCCTCGGTGGGTTGGGTAACGGTATCGCTTCTCAGATCTATCATTTTTTACTTCCTCAATCTTTAACCGCGAAGGACGCGAAGGACGCAAAGGTAAAGCAGACAAGGCAGAATTACTGTTGATCTGCGTTGGATTCTACCCCTTGTTCTTGGCAGTCTTTGAAATCCGGAATTGGTTTTTGAATTATACCTTCGCGTCCTTCGCGTCCTTCGCGACCTTTGCGGTTCAAGATTTAATCAGTGGGGGGCAAGGTTGAATCAGCGCGCAGCGAGCAGGAAATCCGCCAGCTCGCAGAACCCTGCACCGCTTGCCGCTTGCGTGACATACGCGGGTTCGGCGGCAAGCCGCCCGGCGAAAGCCTTGATGTTGGCGACGCCGACCGCATGCGGAAAGTGCGTGAACATCGGCGCATCGTTGGGTGAATCGCCGGCAAACACAAATTCGTCGCGCCGCGCGTCGAGATCGATGCCGAAGCATTCGCGCATCAGCGTGCGTGTCATCGCCAGTTTGTCGTATGCGCCGAACCAGCCGTTGACGTGTATCGAGCTGACCTTGGCGGTCAATCCGGCTTCCTGCATAAGGATAACGATTTTGTCGACGGCGTCCGCGGGCAGGCGCGGCACGTCTTCGCAGTAGTCGATCGCGAGGTCTGCTTCGCGGTAGTGCTGGTCGCTGGCGACCGCGCAACCCGGCACGGCGGCCAGAATATGCTCGCAAATGGCGGCGAGCCGCCGGCGATGGGCGGCGCGCGTCGCATCGTCATCGACATAACGCCGTTGCATCGTCTGCTTTGCATGGTCGTAGCGGAAATAGAACGCGCCGTTCTCGCCGATCACGGCATCGACCGGCCACATGCGCGCGATGTGGTCGCACCAGCCCGCGGGCCGGCCGGTGATCGGAACCACCAGCATCCCCGCGCGCTGCAATTTTTCGAGCGCCGAGTAGGCGGCTGCAGTGAGGCGGCCATCGGTCGTGAGCGTGTCGTCGATATCGCACAACACGCCGCGTATGCGCGCGCGCTCCGCAAGCGGGAATTCCGCGAGCGGCTTCATCAGTAGCATTCTTCCTGGCCTGCCGGCTGCACGGGTCGTTGCACGAAACCGAATCTGGCGGGGACCGCCGCAGCCGCAATCGGCGCCACCGGCACGGTATTGCCCCCGTAGCAAAAAGCGAGATCCGCAATAATGCCGGATTGCAGTTGCTCGATGGCGGCGCCGATGGCTTCATCCGCAAGGGCGCCACCGTGTTCGTCAGTGAAACACGTCAACAGGCGTTCGAGATCGCGGTCGTCGATTAAACCGAGGCCGTGTTCGCTCTCGATCAATACGACGCCCGCGTCGTCTATCCACGCACCGTCAATTTGCGTCACGGCGCGTTTGGTGTGGGTTTCCATGCGCGACGGTGCGCCGGGCGCATCCCACACGAGTCGATAGATGAACGGCGTGTAATCGAGCGCAATGAAGACGCGTTGCGGCCCGTTCTGGAAAAACCAGCGGCCCCGCTCGTCATGCTCGTAATTGCGGCCGATGAAGTCGGCGACGATGGTGTTGGAAATGCGCTCGCCCTTAATCAGCCAGTGGCCGCGGCGGTCGAGACTCAACCACCCATAGACGGAAGGAACGTTCGGCCATTTGGCCATCCCTTGCTTGACGATCTCGTCCATGGTTTTCGACCGGCCGGCGATTGCAATCGTGAAGGAGTGAATGGGTGAATGAGTGAAGACCCCCTCCCTAGCCCTCCCCCTCGGCGAGGGGGAGGGAATTTTTTCACCCCTTCACGCCTTCACTCATTCACCATCTATTAATGCAAATGCCGGTTGCGCGGATGCGGCTGCAGCGCCGGGGTTGCCACCGACTTTTCTTCGACGGCGGGACGGCGTTTCCATTCGTCGTCGAACATCTGGTTCACCATGTTCGCGACCTGGTCGATCCTGACTTTGTCAAAATGCGGCGAGAGCAGCGCGGAGAGATCCTCCTCGACGCACTGGCGGCGGATCTCATGAATCGCCTCGGCGCTGGGGCCGATGAAAATCTGCTGGAACTCTTCGTTGCCGCTGTCGTGATAACACGTCAGCGTGATTTCGGACGCGTATTCGGTGAGCGGGCCCAGTGCCTGGAACGCCTCGGTGAGGCGCACCTGAAAGCTGCGGCCGACTTCGCCGGTCCAGCACAGGTCGAGCGCCTGTTCCTTCACGTCGAAGCGGATGCCCGGCTCCTCGCGTTCGAGGCTTTGCACTTTTTCGATCGCGTCGACCTCGAGGTAGTCGAGCCACGGACGCAGCGCGTGCTCGACCTGCGTCAGGTGCACGCCTTTGCACAGGAATGCGGTGCCGTGAACATGAACTTCCATGCGCATTTTTTGCTCCGGATCCATTTTAAGTCGCCCACATGATTAGCCGCTAAGGGCGGGGGGCAGAGGATAGCACACTGAACTTGAAAGCGTGGCGTGAGCCGAAACCATCTTGCCGTGCTTACGGTAGCAAGCCGAGTTCGGCGAGCATTGCGCTCATCTCGGCGCGTTCGCGCGGCAGGTATTCGGCGAGTTCGGCGCTGTTGCGGTACATCGCGCTCCAGTGATGCTGCGCGATCGCGGATTTCCATACGTCGCCTGCGGTCGCGGCCGCCAATACCGCGTCCCAAAAATCGACTTGCGCCCTGTTCAGCCCGCGTGCGCCATTGATGCCGCGCCAGACGCCGAGCACGCAATCGATACCCTGCTCGAGCCAGGTCGGCGTGAGCGCGAACGGCGCCGCGAGCCGGGTCGGCGCGGATACCGCCAGCGCGCGCAACGTTCCGTCCGGTAGCTCCGGCACCGCGCTGGCGGCGGATACAGCAGCGATATCGCAACCGCCGGCGACGACATCGGTAATCGCATTGCGCGCCGAGTCGAATGCCCTGACTCTGAGCGCCTTCACGTTGCCACCTACGTTTCGGGTCACGCGCGCCAGCGCGATGTGATTCGGGTTGCCGGCCGAAGTTGCAACCGCCACCGTGAGCGAGCCAGCGTCGCTTGCGAGGCGCTCCGTGAGTTGCCGGCTATTGCCGATCGGCGAGTCCGCGCGCGCGACGAACGCGATGTACTCGTTGTGCAATATCGCCTGCGGCGTGTAGCAATCGTGATCGAACGCGGCCTGGCCAGTGAGATAGTCGGTCGTCACGTTGGGCGAAGTCACCACCAGCACGTGCGCGTCGTTGGGGAAGCGGTCGAGGTAAGCCCATATCCTGCGGCTGGCATCGCCGGGCATGTTGATGACTTTGACCGGCACGTCGACGAGCTGCTGCGATTCGATGGCTCGAGCCAGCGCACGCGCGGTGCGATCAAGACCGGCGCCGGGTGGCGTGCCGGCGATGATTTCGATTGCGCGGTCGGGGCGCCATACGGATGGGGTATTGGCCATAACGATGCTCATTTCAGGGGTGGCTGAAAAGTCGCTTTATATCACGCCTCCCAGCTTTTTTGATTGGCGCAAACCCGCGGATTGTCGCGCGGCCGCGATCACGCTGCGAGCAACTTAACCGTCTTCGTAATATCATTGCAGCGGTGGCAAGAGCCCCGCGGCGTTGCCGCTGCAGAGGTGACAACAAATGACTCGATCCATGCCCCTGTCGATCGCGCTGGCCTTGGCCATCGCCGCCGCCGGCCTGTCTCATTCGTCGACCGCGCAAACCCCGTCGCCGGCAATCGGCATCGTGATCATGCATGGCAAGGGCGGCCTGTTCGCACTCTATTTTGGTGGTAAGCAGTTGGTGGATGGCATTATCGCCATCGCGCCGGGCGGGGACGTGAGCAACCCTGTTTTCCGCGAAAAACTCGGCGCGTCAGTGGATCTCGCGCGCACGGCGCCGTTGGCCGCCGGAAATCCGCAGTAGACGGTTGCGTGGTGAAACACGCCCATGATTTCTTCTGGCGTGGCGCCGTTGTTGAGGGCGTTTTACACGGTCTGGTTCGGTAAGCGACTATCCGCCGATGGCCACTTTCCATTGTGGTCATTCAGGTTTTTCGAGGACATCAACAAAACAAGTTATTCGGGGAGCCAGTCTAGAGCAGAACTGGGCACTGATCCGGAGTTCATTTTGTTCTGAACTGCCAAACCGGCGTAATATCATCGCGCGATGTATCCGTAGATTCGGTACACCAGTCAAAATGAGTGGCGTAATGGCGCGCCTGCGGAGTTCGTTTCGAGCGCTGTGTAGGTGCTGTTCCGGGAGTTAATGGCCAATCATGAGCGCATTCAAAGACAAAATATTCTTGGAGCAGCACCAGGCTATCTCGATCTCCGTGATCTACCTTTTGGTCAGTGGAAGCTGGATCTACGTATCGAATTACCTGCTGTTTGGGCAGTTTCCGATTATCGAGATTCGAACGCTGGCGGAAATTGAAGCGATCAGCGACGGCGTTGTAGTGTTGGCGACCGCGATATTGATCTATCTGCTCGTCCGCCGTTCCATTGCCACGCTCCAGCGGTCTCAACGGGCGCTGAAGGAGCAGACCGAGCGGCTTCAGATGCTTTCACACAAGTTATTGGATATCCAGGAGAACGAGCGCCGCGCGGTCGCGCGGGAGCTGCATGATGAAATCGGGCAGGCGTTGACCGGGCTCAAACTGTCCCTGGAGATGGCCGATCGGCTCCCGCAAGAGCCTGCGCGAGAAAGTGTAAGGGGAGCAGTGAGCCTCGCCAACGATTTGATATCACGCGTCAGGAAACTATCATTGGATTTGCGTCCGGCCGCACTCGACGACCTGGGTTTGCTGCCTGCCTTGCTTTGGCATTTCGGGCGTTATGAGAAGCAAACCGGAGTGCAGGTGGACTTCAGGCATCAGGGATTGGAGGGGCATCGATTCGAGCGGGACCTGGAAACGGTCGCCTGTCGCGTCATTCAGGAAGCGCTGACCAACGTTGCGCGACACGCGCACACCCAATTGGTTGAGGTGCGTGTTTGGGTCGATGACGTTTCCCTGAACTTGCGCGTTGAAGATCACGGTGTCGGATTTGATACGCAGGCGGTGATGGGGGCGAGCAGTAGCGGACTGGTGGGCATGGAGGAGCGGGCGTCGATTCTTGGCGGATCACTCGTGATCGATACTCAGCCCGGCCGGGGAACGCACTTGGTGGCAGAA
>JAYVME010000223.1:0-10543 GCA_043759115.1 Betaproteobacteria bacterium
GTCAAATGTCACCACGCTTCCCGACGGCACCGATAAAACCGGTTTGGCATCCGAATTCGGCAGGCTGCCCCATCTCACGGTTGCCACGGTGGAAGGCACATAATATCCCGCGCCCTTCTTCAACTGCATCGGCTTGTCGCCGAGCGGCTGCAGGATTTTAAAATCCGCGGCATGTGCCGCCGACGCGAGCAGCAACAGAGCCGCGCTAACGATGAGTATCCGCACTGACTTGAACATGAAACCTCCCTATATGTTGACGAATAAAACAGTGGCCACCTTACTCCCAAAGGTTCGCGGTAAGCAATGACCCGGCGCAACTAAAACGGCGCTTTCTGGCGTCCGTTTTAGTAGGTCTTGTACTGCAAATACTTGCCGCTCATCACGATCTTCACGCGATCGCCCTTGGGATCGGGTTCGCGCGTCAAATCCATCTTGAAGTCGATGGCGCTCATGATGCCGTCGCCGAATTCTTCGTGTATCAGTTCCTTGAAAGTCGTCCCATACACGCTGACAAGCTCATAGAAGCGGTAGATCAGCGGATCGGTCGGCACCGCGGTCGGCAGCGAACCCTTGTACGGCACCTGCTGCAGCAGCAACACCGCATCGGGCGGCAGATCAAACAATTTGCCGGCGGCCTGCGCCTGCGGCTTCGTCATCTGCATCTGGCCCAGCAACGCGGCGGTCGTCCATTCCTTGCTCTGGCCGATGGTCTTGGCGATTTTCGTCCACGACAGACCTTTTTTGATCCTGGCCATCACCACCATTTCGGTGACGTCGGTGCGTTTCATGATTTGCATTTCTTTCTCCTGGTTAACTCGGGTTAGCGTTAAATGCCGACGACCACGGGCTTGGATGCCGCGCGCGGCTGAAGCGGCGGTGCGGATGACATGGCGGCGGTGGCAAGCCCCGGCGATACGAGCGGCGGGCGCCTGGGATTGAATCCAGCCGGCGGCTGCTCGGTGAATTCTTTCGAGCGGCTAACCAGGAAGTCAACGAGGTGGTTGCGGATTGGATAGTACTGCGGGTCTTTGTGTATCGTATGGCGGCTGCGGTCGCGCGGCAGCGTATTGACGACGATTTCCGCTATGCGCGCATGCGGGCCGTTCGACATCAGCATGATTTTATCCGCGAGCAGAATCGCCTCGTCGACGTCGTGCGTAATCATGAACACGGTCTGGTGCGTGGCCGCGCAAATTTTCAGCAGTTCGTCCTGGATGACACCGCGCGTCAGCGCGTCGAGCGCGCCGAACGGCTCGTCGAGAAGCAGCATCTTGGGCTCGATCGCGAATGCGCGCGCGATGCCGACGCGCTGCTTCATGCCACCGGACAATTCGGCCGGCTTCTTGTGCTCGGAGCCGGTCAGGCCGACCATGTCGAGATAGCGCTGGCAGATTTCGTCGATCCTCGCTTTGCTGGCATCACGCCAGCGCGACTTCACCGCGAACGCCACGTTCTTTTTTGCCGTCAGCCATGGCATCAAAGCGTGGCCCTGGAACACCACGCCGCGATCAAGACTCGGGCCGGCCACCTCGCGGCCGGCCATGATCACCACGCCGCCGCTCGCTTCGTCCAAGCCGGCCAGGATATTGAGGATGGTCGATTTGCCGCAGCCCGAGTGGCCGACGATGCATACGAACTCGCCTTTGTCGATCGCGAAATTGACCTCATCGAATACCACGAACGGGGCGCCGCCGCCCGGCGCGACAAACGATTTTTTCAACCCTTCGACCCTGAGGAATTCCGCGCTCACGCTCCCTTACTCCGGATAAGTGACGGCGCGCGCCAGGCGCGCCAGGATCTGGTCGAGCAACATGCCTACGAGGCCGATCAGCAGAATCGCGCACAGGATATTGCTGATCGACAGGTTATTCCACTCGTTCCATACGAAATAGCCGATGCCGGTGCCGCCAACCAGCATCTCCGCGGCCACGATCACCAGCCACGCGATGCCGACCGAGATGCGCATGCCGGTCATGATGGTGGGTGCGGCCGCCGGCAACACGACCTGGAACGCCTTGCGCAACGGAGATACTTCGAGCGTGCGCGCAACATTCAGCCACTCCCGCCTGACCGCCGAAACGCCGAACGCGGTATTGATCAGCATCGGCCATAACGAGCAGATGAAAATCACGAAAATCGACGACGTCGCGCTGTCCTTGATCGTATACAGCGCCAGCGGCATCCATGCCAGCGGCGAAATCGGCTTCAACACCTGGATGAACGGATCGAATGCGCGGTAGATCAGCGGCGACATGCCGATCAGGAAACCGAGCGGAATCGCCACCAGCGCGGCCAATCCGAAACCCAGCAGCACGCGACCGATCGAGTAAGCGATCTGGATGCCGATGCCCTGATCGTTGGTGCCGCGCACATAGAACGGATCCTTGGCGTGCTCCCACAGCTTGAGCGCCACGTCCTGCGGCGACGGAAATGCGGATTTCTGCCCGCTCGCGGCGGCGGAACCCACCAGCTTAGAGTACTCCGAATCGGCGGCGCGCCCGCCGCCGCCAGGCAGCGTGGCCGCGTACCATACCGCGACGAACAGCGCGAACATCAGGATAGAAATCAACGCTGCCGCAAGTCGGCCCGACCGCGCCATCGCTTTAGGCCTTCTTGATCGCGAAGCTCGCGATATAGGCGTCGGGTTTGGCCGGGTCGAATTCCTTGCCCATCACCGAAAACTTCTTGGTCGTCGTGGCCGGCGGCTTCATGCCGGCTTCCTTCATGATTTTCGCGGCATCGGTCGCGAGGAACACCTCGCGCGCGACCTTGGCGTAATCGATGTCGCCCTTGACCTGACCCCAGCGTTTCATCTGCGTCATGATCCACACCGCAAACGAATGCCACGGGAATGGATCGAAATCGATACGGTTGGGCACCTTGAGTATATTGCCGAGCCCGTCCGCGTAATTGCCGGTCAACACCTGCTCGACCACGGTCACCGGCTGATTGAGAAAATTGGCCGGCGCGATGGCTTCCGCGATTTGCCTGCGGTTTTCGGGCTTGGCGGCATAGGCGGTGGCGTCCACGATGGCCCTCAGCAACGCGCGGTAGGTGTTGGGCATGGTCGTGACGAATTCCTTGCTCGCGGCGAACGCGCAGCACGGATGGCCGTCCCACAACTCCTTGGTGAGCAGGTGGATAAAGCCGACGCCGTCGTAAACCGCGCGCTGATTCACCGGGTCGGGCGCCAGGAAGCCGTCGATATTATCGGCGCGCAAATTCGCCACCATCTCGGGCGGCGGCACCGAACGGATCTGGACGTCCCGGTCCGGATCGATGCCGTGCTCCGCCAGGTAGTAGCGCAAGAGGTAATTGTGCATCGAGTAGTCGAAGGGCACGGCGAACTTGAAGCCCTTCCACTGCTTGGGGTCGCGCTTGTCCTTGTGCTTGATCGACAGCGTGATGGCCTGGCCGTTGATGTTCTCGATGGCCGGCACCGTGTAGGGAATCGGGTTCGAGCCGGCGCCGAGCGAGATGGCGAGCGGCATCGGCGACAGCATGTGCGACGCGTCGTATTCCTTGTTCAACGTCTTGTCGCGGATGACGGCCCAGCCGGCGGTTTTGACGACATCCACGTTCAGGCCCTGGCGCGCGTAGAACCCCATCGGCAACGACATGATGATGGGTGTCGCGCAGGTAATCGGGATGAAGCCGATCTTGACCGACTGCTTCTCCAGCTTGCCGGTCTGCGCGAATGCCTCCTTGGCCGCGCCGAGCGGGAAAAACGTCGAGATGGCCGACAGCGCGGTGCCGGCGCCCACTGCGCGCAGGAAACTCCGGCGCACTTCGTCCTGCGGAAATAACGCGCGCATCACGGCGGACTCGACCACCCGCGCTTGCAGCGCCGCGCTGCCACTGGCGAGCCGATCGGTCTCGCGCGCCGCGTCGTGCTCTGCCTGCGTAGCATGCCGGCCGCAGCCGCAACCGGACGACAGCTTGATAGTCGGGTCATACGGGTTCTTGAAGCCGGACATGTTGCCTCCAGTGAATTGAGTGGTTCACCTATCAGCAGGATGCATACCAGCGTCCACCGGTGCGGCGAAACAACCGATCAGTAATCTGTTTTCATTGGCGAAACCGCCGGTCGGATAAATTTTCGCACCACGCAGGCGATGTCCACCGCACGCGGCTTCGCACGTTATTAGTGCGGAGCGCACCCGAATCGGGCGCGCCGGTAGTCCTTTACCGGCTCAACCGCTAAAATCATGCTGATGAAATCCCGCTATCTCGCCGTATGCACAGCGCTGCCGTTGGCGCTGGTATTCGCCGGCTGCGCGCAAAACCCGGTTTCGGGCCGCGCCAATTTCGTGACCATGTCGGAATCGCAGGAAGTCCAGGTCGGCCGCCAGGAGGACGTCAAAGTGCGCCAGGAGTACGGCGTCTATGACAACAAAGCGCTGCAGCAGTACGTGAACGAAGTCGGACAGCGGCTGGGCAAGGCCAGCCATCGGCCCACCATTCAATACACCTACGTGGTGGTCGATTCACCGGAGATCAATGCGTTTGCGCTGCCCGGCGGCTATATCTACATTACGCGCGGCATACTGTCTTATCTCAACTCGGAGGCCGAACTCGCGGCGGTGCTCGGACATGAAACCGGGCACGTGACCGCGCGCCACGGCGTGCAGCAGATCAGCGCGTCAACCGCGGCCGGCGTCGGCGCGACACTCCTCGGAGTTTTTGTGCCGGCGTTGCGCAACCAGGCCGGCGACGCGGCGGTCAATCTGCTCGGCAACGCGCTGCTATCGGGCTACGGCCGCGAACACGAACTCGAGGCCGACAAATTGGGCGCGGAATATCTCATGCGCACGGGCTATGATCCGCAGGCGATGATCAAGGTCATCGGCGTGCTGAAGAACCAGGAACTGTTTGATGCCGAGGTTGCCAAGTCCGAAGGCCGCCAGCCGCGCGCCTATCACGGCGTGTTCGCCTCGCATCCCGACGCCGATCAGCGTCTGCAGGAGGTGGTGGGTGAAGCGGGCAAGTTGCCGGCGGGCACCGGCCGCGTCAGGCAGGAAGAATTTCTGCGCATGATCGACGGCATTCCGTTCGGCTACAGCGAGAGCCAGGGCTTCGTGCGCAATTTCGTGTTCTACCATCGCGAACTCGCCCTCGTTATGAAGTTTCCCGACACCTGGCGCATCAGCAACCAGCCGGCCAGCGTGTCGGCTAAAAACCGGACGGACGATGTGCTCATCGAAATGCGCCTGACCGGCCGCGCCCAGGGCGCGCCCGCCGACATGCTGCGCAAAGCCGTCGGCGGCGCGCGCGACGTGACCACGACGACGATTAATGGCCTGCCCGCCGCGATTGCGACCACCACGATACGCGGCTATCCGACGCGGGCGGCGGTGATATTCCTCGGCAAAAGCGCCTACCTGATCGGCGGTCAGGCCAAAACGGACGACGCAATGCAGAAGGCATTGCCGGAAATCAATGCTACGATAGCAAGCTTTCACGCCATGACCGATACGGAGCGCGGCTCGGTGCGGCCGCTGACATTGCGCGTCATCAATGCGTCCAAGGGGGCGACGTTTGTGGAACTCGCGCGCAATTCGCCGCTCGGCAAGCATGCGATTTCGTATCTGCGCCTGTTGAACGGACTGTATCCGAATGGCGAACCGGTGGCGGGGCAACCTTTGAAAGTCATTGAATAATGAGCCCGATCACCACGCTCGATATCGCGCGCTGGAACGAAACACTGCCGCCCGCCGCGGCCGCCGACGCCACGCGCGAACTGGAAGCCGGCAGCGTGCTGTTCATGCCGCGGCTCCCATTCACGCTGACCGACGGCGAGCGCCGGTTCCTGTCGCCACAATGGCTCGCCGGCTCGGCCAAGAACGTGAGCTACGACCCGCGCACGGAAAAAATCGGGCACACCTCGGCGGCGGGCGAAGATCGCGCGCAACTTGCGGCAATGATGGCGCGCTATGCCGAGCACGCGCACGCGCTCGTGGCGAGTTTGTGTCCGCGTTACGGTGATTACCTGCGCCATGGCCTCACCAGTTACCGGCCGGTCGAGACACGCGGCCGCGAGACCTCGCGCAAGAAAGACGACACGCGGCTGCACGTCGATGCGTTCGCGTCGCGCCCGAACCAGGGCTTGCGCATACTGCGCGTATTCTGCAACGTGAATCCGCACAATGAACCGCGCGTATGGGAAATCGGCGAAACGTTCGACGCGATGGCGCAGCGCTTTGTCGCCCGCGTGCCGCCGCAGTGGCCGGGCAGCGCATGGCTGCTGGAAAAACTGCACGTCACCAAAGGCCGGCGCAGCCCCTACGATCACATCATGTTGAACCTGCACGACAAGGCCAAGCTCGACGACGACTATCAGCGCACCTCAAGCAAAACGCATTTCGAGTTTCCAGCGCAGTCGACGTGGATGGTGTTTACCGACCGCGTAATGCACGCCGCGCTGGCCGGCCAGTTTCTGCTCGAACAGACGTTTTACCTGACCGTCGCGGGCATGCAGGACGAGCGCTATGCGCCGTTGCGCATACTCGAACAGCTATACCACCACAAGCTTGCTTAACAGAACAAATCGAAACCGCCGATGAACGCCGATGATAAAAACATGAAACCGACGTTTGTTTGGTTTTGTCTGCGTTTATCGGCGTTTATCGGCAGCTAGCAAATGTCTTTATCCATTTATGTCACCCACCGCTAGCGGCCAGCACACCGCGCAGCCCATCGCGCCGTATTGGATCTGGCTGCTCGCCGCGGCGTGGATACTGCCCGGCTTGATCGGCCATGATCCGTGGAAGCCCGACGAGGCTTATACGTTCGGCCTCGTCTACAGCATGCTGCATGGCGGCGACTGGCTGGTGCCGATGCTCGCCCACGAGCCGTTCGTGGAAAAACCCCCGCTCTTTTACCTGAGCGCCGCGGCCGTCGCATCGATGCTGTCGCCGCCGCTCGCATTGCACGATGCGGCGCGCCTCACCACCGGACTCTACATGGCGCTCACGTTTGCGTTCATCGCGGGCGCGGCGCGCGAATTGTACGGCGCCAATCGCGGCTGGCTTGCCGCGCTGATGCTGATGGGATGCCTCGGCATCCTGATCCGCAGCCATCAACTCGTCACCGACATCGCGCTCTTGACGGGATTCGCCGCGGGCTTTTATGGCTACGCCCTTGCGCTGCGGCGCCCGGCGGCCGGCGGCTTCTGGCTCGGCACGGGTGTCGGCATCGGCTTCATGTCGAAAGGCCTGCTCGCACCGGGCGTGTTCGGCATCATCGCGATTTTGCTGCCGCTCTTTCCGGCGTGGCGCAACCGTAATTACCTCGTGTGCCTCGCCATTGCCGCGCTCGCCTGCGCGCCGTGGCTGTTGATCTGGCCGCTGGCGCTCTACAACAAGTCGCCGGTGCTGTTCAACGAATGGCTGATGGTCAACAACTTCGGCCGCTTCCTCGGCAGCAATGAGATCGGCCCGCCCGCCGACTCGGCGCACTACCTGCGCATCCTGCCCTGGTACGCGCTGCCCGCGCTGCCGCTCGCCGCGTGGGCCGTGTGGCGCGCGCGTCTCACTGACCTCCTGTCCCCGGCGTACGCGCTGCCGCTCACCGGGTTCGCCGTGATCTTCGTGGTCTTGAGCGCTTCCGCCGACGCGCGCGAACTCTACGCGTTACCACTGGTGCTGCCACTGGCATTGCTGGCGACGCCGTCGACCGACACGCTGCGGCGCGGCGCCGCCAATCTGATTTACTGGTTCAGCGTGATGGGCGGCGGCGTGTTCATTCTCGTCGCCTGGTTCTATTGGGGTGCGCTCGAATTAAGCCTGCCGCCGAAACTGCACGACCATCTGCTTGATTTGCAGCCCGGCTACGCGACCGGGTTCAAATGGCTGCCGTTCACGCTGGGCGTGCTGTACACCGCCGGCTGGGTCGCGCTGCTGGCACAGCTCAAAAAAAGCCGCGAACGTCCGGTCGTCGCGTGGGCCGCCACCATGACCATGATCTGGGGTCTGCTCGGAATCCTCTTCGTCGGCTGGATAGACGCCGGCAAAAGTTACCGCGCGATGATTGCGGACATGCAAAAATCACTGCCGCCCGCCTACGCGTGCATCGCGAGCCAGAATCTCGGCGAGCCGCAACGCGCGATGCTGCATTACTTCGCCAACATCATTACCTGGCGCCTCGACGCTCCCGGACGCAGGCGCGAGGACTGCGATTTCGCCCTCGTGCAGGGTGTGGCGAGCGAAGAACACGTGCCGCTCGGCCCGTGGCAGAAAATCTGGGAAGGCACGCGCCCCGGCGACAAGGTCGAACGCTACCGGCTATACCGGTTGAGCGGCGGAATCCCGAAGAAATAGCGGCGAACCGTCGCCGGTTTCAATCTTCGCGCGCGCCGGACAACTTCACCACTTTGGACCACTTCACGATTTCGCTGCCGATGTAAGCCGCAAACTGCTGCGGCGTGTCGCCGATCAGCTCGGCGCCCTCGGCGGACAGCCGCTCGCTCACGTCGGGCAGTTTCAATATGCGCACGATCTCGCGGTTGAGCTGCTCCACGATCGGGCGCGGCGTTCCGGCCGGCACGAAAACACCGTACCAGCCGGTGACTTCATAGCCGCGCACCCCGGATTCGGCCACCGTCGGCACGTCCGGCAACATCGCCGAGCGCCTGGCGCCGGTGATCCCGATGGCGCGCAGCTTGCCGCCCTTGATCTGCGTCTGCGCGGAGACGACACCCAGGAAAAATAACTGCACCTGTCCGGACATCAAGTCCGTCAGCACCGAACCGATCAGCTTGTAGGGAACGTGCGCGAGCCTGATGCCGGCCATTGATGCGAAAAGCTCGGCCGTGAGATGCCCCGCGCTGCCGTTGCCGAGCGACGCGTAATTCAACTGTCCGGGCTTCGCGGCGGCGAGCATGATAAAGTCCTTCGCCGTTTTGACCGGCAGCGACGGCGGCACGACCATCACGTAGGGCGCCGCCGCAACGAGCGTCACCGGCGCGAAATCGCGCACCGGGTCATATGGCAGCTTTTTGTACACCGCCGGATTGATCGCGATGTTGGCGGTGATGCCGAGCATCAGCGTATAGCCGTCGGGGGCGGACTTGGCGGCTATTTCGGAACCGATGACTCCGCCCGAACCGGCGCGGTTGTCGATCACCACCTGCTGCTTCCATGATTCGCTCATCTTCTGGCCAATTGCGCGCGCAAAGATGTCGGCCGAACCGCCGGGCGTGAATGGCACGACAATGCGGATCGGCTTATCAGGATAGGCAAACGACGCGGCAATTGTAGCCGCCGGTCGGGTCGCGGCACTCGTCGCCATGGCGAAGAGTGCCAATAGGGGCATGCACCACAACGTTAGTCTCGACTTTGTTGAATTTTTCATTGGCCGTCTGGTGTATTAGCTTCGAAGCCTTGCCATGCTCTAGTGCATCCGCAGCGTCGCACCGCGGAATTAAACGCGAATTATCGCATACTGGTCGATATCCTATAATCATGCGGTGAGCGACACCATCCAGCGTTTTTTGTTCGAGCACGCGCCGGTGCGCGGCGAGATCGTGCGTCTCGACGCGACCTGGCGCGCGGTACTCGCGCGTCACGACTACCCGCCCGCCGTGCGCGCGCTGCTCGGCGAAATGATGGCGGCCGCCGCGTTGCTCACCGCGACGCTTAAATTCGGCGGCACGCTGATCATGCAAATCCAGGGCAGCGGACCGGTGCAACTGCTGGTGGTCGAATGCACGAGCGACCATCACATGCGCGCGACCGCCAAATGGTCCAATGTGCCGGCCGCCGGCGCGCTGGGCGAACTGGTCGGCAACGGCAGGTTCGCCATCACGCTCGATCCGGGACAAGGCCGGCCCGGCTATCAGGGGGTGGTCGAGCTCGCGGGCGCCACGGTTGCCGCGGCGCTGGAACAATACATGCTGCGCTCCGAGCAGATCGAAACGCGCCTGTGGCTGACGGCCGCCGATGATTGCGCCGCCGGCTTGCTGCTGCAAAAACTGCCTGAGCGCGACGGCGCCGACGCCGATGCGTGGCAACGCGCCACCGCACTCGCCGCATCGCTCGTGCCGCGGGAGCTTGCCGCCTTTGATGCGCGCGAACTGCTGCGGCGGCTTTATTCGGCGGAAGATATCCGCATGTTCAAAGCGCGGCCGGTCGACTTTCGCTGCTCGTGCTCGCGCGAACGCGTCACTGCAATGCTGCGCATGCTCGGTCGCGACGAATTTGCAAGCATCGTCGCGGAACGCGGCGTGGTTGAAATCAATTGTGAGTTCTGCAACGAGCATTACCGCTTTCACGGTGGCGAAGCGCAGGCGGTGTTTTCCGGCGACGCGGACGCGCAAGTACTGGCGCAGGCAACAAGGCACTAGCCCGGTTGGACCAAACGCATGCGGCCGTTTGCATTGTTGCGCCGCACCCTTGTCGACACCCGCATTTCACAGGCGTAAACTGGCACTCCCCCGCCGTATAAATAGGGCCTGCCCAAGCGGGCCATCGTCATTGCAATCAAGAATTCAAGGAGATCAGCATGAGCAACGAACGCGAAGTGGTCATATTGAGCGGTGTGCGCA
>JAYVME010000224.1:0-4680 GCA_043759115.1 Betaproteobacteria bacterium
GGCCGACTGCGCTGATACATCCCACCGATTGCGTGGAACTTGGCATCGCAACCGGCGACCGTGTCGAAATCGGCAATGCACGCAACACCATCATCGTCCATGCGAAAGCATTTGATGGCGTACAGCGCAGCGTCATCATCATCGAATCCATCTGGCCGAACTCCGCGTTCGAAGGTGGCATCGGCGTCAATTCGCTGATCGGCGCCGATCCCGGCGCGCCGAACGGCGGCGCGGTGTTTCACGATAGCGCGGTGTGGGTGAGGCGTGCGGAACGCTAAAGACGAAAAGCCTTGCCGCAAAGGACGCAAAGGAAAACGAAAAGCTTTTCACCTGATTCCGTATAATGTCTATGGTTACATTTGGGCAGATAAATTTTGGCAACGAAATTCTGCATTATAATTTTTCCCTCAAGAGTACCGAGTTCTCGCCCGATATCACCGCGCCCCTGGCCGGCAAGCGTGGTCGTTGATCCAATGCTCGGTCAACCGGTGCAACTCGTCTAATTGCTCCGGGGAGTAGTTCGGCGGAGCCTATTCGCTATCAAGCCACGAGATCAGAGGAGATTCGATTAGCTCACGGGGAAAGTGTGGATAGTCGGCGTGCATATTTTGCACCGACTCATCAAGATCGAGGCGCTTGCCATCTGGCCAGATGATCTTTCGTTGTTTTGCATCGACGTGCAGGGTCTGCAGTAGCGGCCAGAGGGTTTCGCGCACTTCACTTTAGAGATCACCCTCGGGGGAGTGCATCCGCTCTAATCGAGCGTCGATGAACGGATTGTCATCAAGCGGAGGTTCTAGCGGGAGTTCGTAATTCGAGCTCCCTGTGTTTTTTTTGCCCATGATTTTTAGCGCTCCATTGGCCGCTCAAGGTCTGCGCGCAAGTTTCATCGTCAAGCGGCACCGCTCGATACTCAAGGCTATGCGTAATTGTCTCCTTGGAATCTGGACCTATTCCTTTTATTAATCTCCAGTCTCAGCTCTTCGTTTGACAGGGCGTCTATCATTCTCTTCGCTTCGTCCGAAACCATAATTGTCTCCCTGCTACAGCACCCCGTGTGACACAGAGAAGTCCCCCGTTGTAGTAACGAAGGCCTACGGATACATCACCAAAGATATTACGCCGAATTAGGAACCAGGGCGCTGAATCAGTGCCCATTTCCTACGATAGAGGCTTCCCGATCTGGGATCGAACCGAAACATTATTTACGTCCCTATTGCCGCGGTTATTTCGACGCCACGCCGGAACCGGGAAACGGCAATTCGTCGGTGAGCCCGCACTCACGCGCGATGCGCGCAAGGTCGGCCAGCGTGTCGTCGGGCAAGAGCAGGCCGTCGCGCCGGTTGGCGACGTTGTTGTTGGCTTCGATCTCGCCCGGATAAAACACTTCATTAAAACCTTTGGCGAGCGGCACCGATTTCAGTTCCGCGATGTATTGCTCCATGCGTGCGTTGAACTCGGCGAGCGGCTGGAACGCCTCGATGTTGATCGCGATCATGAAGTGGCCGCAGTTGCTTTTCTCGGCGGTCTTGTACGGGCTGTGCACTTGCGACAAGAAACCGCTGCCGGTCAGCACGCCCGACAACACGTCGACCATCATGGCGAGCGCATAACCCTTGTGTCCCGCCATCGGCAGGATGATGCCGTCGATCGCGGCCTGCGCATCGGTGGTCGGCGCGCCGTCCTGGTCGATCGCCCAGCCCTCGGGAATCGGCTGGCGTTTGTTGCACGCGAGATAGATCTTGCCGCGCGCAACGCCGGTGTTCGCCATATCCATCAGAAATGGCGGATGACGCCCGGCGGGCGTGGCCACCGAAAACGGATTGGTGCCGATGATTTTTTTGCGCCCGCCCCACGGCGCCATCGCCGGCCCGCCGTTGCTCGTAAGAAACATCGCGCAGCCTTCGAGCGTGCCCATGCGCGTGTAGTACATGCAGGTGCCGAAGTGGTTCGACATGCGCACGCCGACCGCGCCCAGGCCGTGCGCCTTCGCGCGCTTGATCGCCTCGCGTGTCGCGAGCGCGGTGACGACGTGACCGACGCCGTCATGGCCGTCGATCACGGCGACCGTGCCGGCGTCGATCACGAACTCGGGCCTGGTCACCGGTTTCATCACGCCGTTCTTGATACGGTCGAGATACCAGCCGAGACGCAGCACCCCGTGCGATTGATGCCCCCACAGATCGGCCTGCACCAGCGTGTCGGCAACCAGCCGCGCATCGGCCGCCGGCATACCGGCGCCGGCGTAGACGGCTGCGCCGAATTCGATTAGCGCATTCGCGTCAACGCGGTTGGCAATCGTCATATTTAATCGACGCGCAGGTTGAGCGACTTGATGACCTTGCCCTATTTGGCGAATTCGCTCCTGACGAACGCGTCGAGCTGCTCGGGTGTGCCGCCCACCGGCTCCGCGCTCATCAGGCGCAGCCGTTCGCTCACATCCGGCAGTTTCACGATGCGCGCGAGTTCGGCATTCAGTTTGGCGATGATGGCTTTGGGCGTGCCTGCCGGCACGTGTATCGCATACCACGAGCTCGCGTCGTAATCGGTGAGCCCGCCTTCGGCAAACGTCGGCACTTCAGGCAGATCGGGCCAGCGGCGCTTGCCGGTGATTGCGATGCCGCGCATTTTCCCCGAGCGCACGTGCGGCGTCACCGACGCGGCGGTATCGATGATCATAGTGATCTGACCACCGATGACGTCGACGAGCGCGGGACCGCTGCCCTTGTACGGCACGTGCGCCATCTGGATGCCGGTTTTCTCGGTAAAAATTGCGGCCGACAGGTGCGGCGGGGTGCCGTTGCCACCGGAGGCATAGGTCAATTTGCCGGGACTCGCTTTCGCCGCGGCAATTACGTCTTGCAACGACTTGAACGGCATGCCCGCGCTCACCGCCAGCAGCATCGGCGTCGTCGCGAGCAGCGTCACCGCCGAAAAATCCTTGATCGGATCGTAGCCGGGGTTGGCGTACATCTGCGGCGCCATCGCGTGCGAAGCGACCGAAGACATCACGATGGTATAGCCGTCGGGCGCCGCGAGCGCAGTGCCGATGGTCGTGCCCGCGCCGGGCCGATTGTCGATGATGAGTTGCTGCCCGAGGCTCTCGGCGAATTTGGGCGCGAGCAGCCGCGAGATCGTGTCGTTCCCGCCACCCGGCGGATACGGTACGATCAGCCGTACCGACTTCACCGGATAATCAGCAGCCAGGGCCGACGCCGCAAATACGACCAGCACCCCCCAGCAGATTTTCATTGCGGCGTTCATCGTTGCCCCCATAACTCAATCCTCGATCCTCAATCCTCAATCCTCAATCCTCAATCCTGCTCTTAATCTACCTTGATACCGGAAGACCGGATGATCTTTGCGTAAAGCGCGCTTTCCCTGCGCACGAAGGCCGCGAGTTGCTCGGGCGTGCCGCCGACCACTTCGGCGCCCTGCCCGGCGAATCGTTCGCGGATGTCCGGCCGCGCGAGCACGCTCGTGATGTCTGCGTGCAGTCTGGCGATGATTTCTTTGGACGTTCCGGCGGGCGCAAAAATCCCCGTCCAGCCGGTCGCGTCGAACTCCGGAAACGTGTCCGCGACACTGGGCACATCCGGCAGCGTCGCCGCGCGCTTGATTGACGAGACCGCGATCGCGCGCACCTTGCCGGACTTGATGTGCTGCAGCACGCCGACGATATTGGCGAACATCAGGTCGACCTGCCCCGACATGACGTCGATCAACGCCGGCGGCGCGCCCTTGTACGGCACGTGGTTCATGCGGATGCCCGCCATCGATTGCAGCGCCTCCATGCCGAGATGCTGCAAGTTGCCGATGCCCGCCGATGCGTAAACGAGTTGCCCCGGACGCGATTTTCCAAGGCGCACCAAATCGCTCACCGTTTTTACCGGCAGCGACGGATGCACCACCAGCACCATGGGCGACGCCGTCATCTGCGTCACCGGCACGAAATCCCGCTGCGCATCGTACGGCATTTTTTTCTGCAGCCCCGGATTGATGGTCATGGGGCCCGCGTTGCCGAGCAACAGCGTGTAACCGTCGGGTGCGGCTTTGGCCACAAAGTCGGCGCCTATGCTGCCGCCCGCGCCGGTGCGATTGTCGACCAGCACGGACTGCCCCCACATTTCGGTCAACCGGTGCCCCACCACCCGCATGACGTCGTCGAGCGGGCCGCCGGCGCTGTAGGGGACGACCACGCGCACCGCCTTGGCGGGATAGGTCTGCGCGACGGCGGCGCCGGCTATTAATACTGCCGTCGCGAACAATGCACCCGAGGCCGCTCTTTTCATGCGACGTGACGTTACGTCGCGATATTGAACTGCGACGGCGGCGTTGCCTTCAACACGTCTGCAAGCCAGTCCGCAACGTAGTTGGAACCGAATTGCCGGTTGTCACCCTGGCAATGCTCGGCGCCGCCGTCCTCCTTGGAGAAGACCTTGAGCTTTTTCACCCTGGAACCAATGGTGTTGTAGAGCAGGCGTCCGGTTTCCAGCGGCGACAGCGAATCGAGTTCGCCCTGCGTGATCAGGAACGGGCATTCGATTTTTTCCGCGACGCCGGCCAGTGTGTATGGCTCGAGCTTCTTCATCGCGCTGTCCATGTCCGGCATGCCCATCACCCACGGCAACTGGAAATGGGGTGCTGACAATTTCGTGCCGCCGGACTCCTGCACCTTAC
>JAYVME010000225.1:0-4675 GCA_043759115.1 Betaproteobacteria bacterium
ATTCAGTATGCGCACCATTTCGCCGTTGAGCCGTGACACGACTTCCTGCGGCACGCGCGCGGGTGCAACCCAGCCGAACCAGCCGACGCACTCGAAACCGGGAAAACCCGACTCGGCCAGGGTCGGCAGTTCGGGCGCGACGGCTGACCGTTTTGCACTCGTAATCGCCAGCGCCCGTACCCTGCCCGCCCTGACCTGCGGCATGGCCACGAGCGCGATGCTGAACAAGGCCTGCACCTGACCGCCGAGCAGTTCGGTCAACGCCGGTCCGCCGCCCTTGTACGGCACGTGGATGACCTCAACGCCGGACACGATTTTGAACTGTTCGAGCGCGAGGTGGCCGGAAGTGCCGTTGCCCGCGGAAGCGAACACCAGTTGCCCCCGGCGTGCTTTCGCCAGCGCGATCAACTCCTGCACCGACTGCGCGGCGACCGCGGGATGCACGACAAGAATATTCGGCACCGAAATCCCCAGTGTGATCGCGGCAAAATCCTTGACGGGATCAAACTTCACGTCGCGATACAGACTGGGGTTGATCGCCACACCCGCGGCAACCGCGGTAATCGTGTAGCCGTCGGGAACCGCGCGCGCGGTCATCTCGTAGGCGATATTGCCATTGGCGCCCGGCCGGTTGTCGATGACTATGGTCTGGCCCAGCGCTTCAGTCAGTTTCGGCGCGATAAGTCGCGACAACGTATCCGCAGGGCCTGCGGGCAGCACGGCGACGATCATGCGGATGGGTTTCACCGGATACGCGATGGCCATGGCCGGCTGCGCCGTGAGTGCCGCAGCGATCGCTACACTGCCGCAAAGCGCGCTTCGCCACGACGATACCGCCGTCACCTCAGGCATGGTGATTTTTTGCTGCATTGAACGCGCATTATCGCATTACCCATCACCCATTGCCCATCACCATCCCTTCCGGCGCGACACCCTGACCCGATGCTATGATGAGGCCACGCTTTTCGAGGAGGTTTTCATGACCGCTTCCGCTCCATCCAAAATCGTCAGCCTCACCGAACTCGCCGCGCGCATCAGCGACGGCACGTCCATCGCGATCGGCGGCAGTTTTCTGCATCGCGGCCCGTTCGCGTTGATGCGCGAGCTCGTGCGCCAAAAAAAGCGCAATCTCGAAATCATCAAGCCTTCGCCCGGATACGATGTGGATATGCTGTGCCGCGCGGGCGCGGTCGCGAAAGTGCGCGCCGGCATCGTCGCGATGGAAGGCAACTTCGGGCTCGCGCGCTGGTTCAGGCAGGCGATCGAGCGCAAGGAAGCGCGTTTCGAAGAACACGCCTGAATGACCCTTGTCTCGGGGCTGCGTGCAGCCTCCTATGGAATTCCCTTCCAGCCGGTTGCCGGCGTGTTCGGCAGCGATCTCGCCAGGATCAACGACTGGAAGACGGTCAAGGATCCTTATACCGGCCAGGAAGTCTACGTGATCCCCGCGATCCGGCCGGACGTCGCAGTCATCCACGTCAATGAAGCCGACGAACTCGGCAACGCGCGCGTCTACGGCACGCCGTTCTGGGACCATCCGATTACGCGCGCCGCGAAACGCGTGCTGATCACCGCCGAGCGGCTGGTCCCGACGGATGTCCTGCGCCTGCAACCCGAGTTGACGCTGGTGCCGGGCTTCATGGTCGAGGCGGTTGCGATAGTGCCCAACGGCGCATGGCCCGGCTCCATGCATCCGCTGTACGAAATCGACTATCCGGCCGTCGAGCGCTATATGCAAGACCAACCGGGCGTGCTCGAAGCGCATCTCGCGGCTGCACCGGAAGCTTTGAAATCCAATGCAACCGCTGATGAACGCCGATGAAAAGAAAATTCAAAATGATTAAGAGGCAGGAATTACATAAACCCCGGATTCGCAGCATTTCATCCGAGAATTCAGATTTCCTATCTATTTCATCCTGGTTTTATCTGCGTTCATCGGCGTTTATCGGCGGTTCCAACTTGTTTTAGGGTAGTTCTTGTTCATGACCTGGTCGCCGTTCTCCTACATCGTCGTCAATCTCGCGCGCCAGATACGCGCGAACGAGATCACGTTCAGCGGGGTCAATTCAATGCTGCCGATGCTCGCGTGCCTGCTCGCCAAGCGCGCTTACGACTTTCATTTCACCTACATCAATGTCGCCGGTGGCGTCGATTCGCAGCCGACGAAGATTCCGCATTCGAGCAGCGACCCGGCGATCGTCGAAGGCTCGGCGGCGATATTCGCCAATCAGGATTTCTACGACCTGTGCGCGCGCGGCGGCATGGATCTCGCCTATCTCGGCTGCGCGCAAATCGACGCCGAAGGACGCACCAACGTTTCGGTGATCGGATCGTGGCATGACCCCAAGGTGCGCCTGCCCGGCGGCGGCGGCGCGGCGGTGATGTTGCCGACCGCGAAACGCGTCGTGACGTGGCGCACCGAGCACAGCCCGCGCGCGCTCGTCGAGAAGCTCGATTTCGTCACCGCCGCCGGCAATCTCGCGGCGCTGATAACGCCAATTGCAGTCTTTCAGCGCCGCAACGGACGGCTTGCGCTCGAATCATGGCATCCGGATTCAAGCTTGGAAGAAGTTACGAAGCGCACCGGTTTCAAATTCGATACAACCGGCGCCAAGCCGACACCGCTGATTACACAGCGCGAACGCGCTGCGTTGGAGGGACTCGATCCTGACGGCGCGTTCGAGGCTGAAGCGGCGATCAAAGCAGTTACTGGTTAACGTTTGCGTTGAACTTCGCGCATAGAGCGCCCGCTCTCGAACGCGTGGCTGGAGGGCTTATCGGTAAACTTCTTTCCGATGTCCGATTTTGAATATGGTTACCTCATGACGCCCGTCGTCGATGAGATAGATGATCCGGTAACTCCCCTGTCTCACCCGGTAGCGATCGGTGTAACCGGCGAGTTTCTCCGCGCCTTGCGGCCGGGGACCCTCAACGAGAGTCTGAATTCGCTCGACAAGCCGCTGACGATCAGACTTCGCGCCAACCGCCTCTAGCTCCTTTGCAGCCGAGGCCTTGATCAACAGCTTATATTCGGCCACGCCGTTTAAGGCTTTGGACAAACATGTCGAACGACAGGCTCTTCTCGATCTTACGTTTGGCAAACGCCGCCAGATCTTCCGCGTCCTCCGCGAGCGCGGCCTTCACCGCTTCGTTAACCATGTCGGAGACAGTCCGATCTGATGCAGCGGCCTTTAAACGCAGAGCACGATGAACGTCGGATTCAAAATAGACCGTAGCGCGTTTTTGAGTTTCCATAGGGATCACTATAACGTTATGACGTTACAGCGTCAAGACACGCTGAAACTGTAAAAGGTCGGGTCCAATCCAGCATTTTCCGAACAAAGCGACGAGTTGCATGATTGCAAGACCCCGCGTTGCAGACCTTTCAGATGTAGCGTTTGCGTTTTTCGTCGCCCTGCTTCTGCAACAGCTCGATGTTGAGCGCCACGCCCTGCATGTTGGGATTGATCTTCAATGCACGTTTGAAATAACCCAGCGCGCGCTCCGGCTGACTCATCTGCGTGTAAATCAAACCATAGCCGGCCAGCGCACCGAAATGCAGCGGATTGCGCTTGATGACTTCATCGCAGTCATGCAGTGATTTTTCGTATTCGCCTATCGAGTAATACAAGGTCGCACGCTTGTTCCAGCCCTCTGCGAAATCGGGCTTCTTGCCAATGATAAGCGTGAAAACCTCGATTGCCTTGCCGGCCGCGCCGAAGTTCATCAGTTCCACGCCTTTCTTGTAAAGCGCATCAATCCCCGCGTCGCCGGAACGGCCCCAAATTCCCCAGATCGCGCTTTCGGCGGTGGCGCGTGTTTCCTCGTCACCATCGCGCAACGCCTTGACCAGTGCCGTCACGTCGCCCATGCGGCCCACTTCACCGAGCTGACTCGCGGCCGCGCGGCGTGTCACCGGATCGGGATTGACGAGAGCGCGCGTCGCCTGCTGGCGCGTCAACGGCTGATCCGCGGCGTCGGCCATCGGCGCCAGCGCAGTGCAAACCAGTAAAAATACCACGGCTACACGCAATCTCATCCTTCCCTCGTGGCAGCTAACGTATTGCTCTGCGGCGGGCCGGCGCAGAACTTTGATCAAAACTCTTGGGTCAGGTGCGGCGGTGAGCCGTCGCCTGCATCCGTTTGTCAGACGAGTTTGGACGAAGTAAATTTAGAGATATCATGGATAAGCTGTTTAATGTCAGCGGGGATTTCGTCAGATTCCATTGCGTCGACAATCGCAGTTGACGTAACACTAACGCCGTATTTCTCCTGAAGGTGTTGGTTAAAGGCGCTCATAGCATCTTTCCCAGGGATAACTTTCAATCGAGAATTGACGTCTTTCCAGCAATCTTCGAACTCCTCCAGTGCTGCTTCGTTGATTGTTGCTTCGTGAAGATTCGGCGAGTTCTTTCGCTCAAATAGTCGGCGACTGGCCAAATACTGTGCAATTACGTAACTCTTTTTTTGGGTAGCGAAGTTGTCAATCATCTCTGCTGCATTAGTTGAGTACGTAATATCGTTACCGGTCCGCTTAGCTCGATCGGCCACCTTGCGCGCCGCTGCACGGTCAATAGCGCTCGGGATAAGTAGAAAGTTTTCAATTTCCTTGTGTTCGTGAATCGCAACATAATTGCAAAACGATTTGCATTCAAGGATGATTGATGCGCGCTCT
>JAYVME010000226.1:0-4672 GCA_043759115.1 Betaproteobacteria bacterium
CTGCGCGGCATCGGCATCGCGACTTACCTTGAAGCGGGCGGCGGCGGCAGCGCGCCGAAAGACCAGGTCGCGGTCGAGTTCGATGCGGCGGGCGGCATGACGCTGTTCGCGGTCACGCACTCATCGGGCCAGGGGCACGAGACGGTATTTCCGCAGATCGTCGCTGAAACGCTCGGCATCGACGCGGCGCAAATCCGCTTTTATCCGCGGCCGCCAGAGGCCGAACTGATGGGCAGCGGCACCGGCGGCTCGCGCGGCGCGCTCGGCACCGGGAGTGCCTTTCGCGTGCTCGGCGAAAAGCTGATCGAACTCGCGCGGCCCCACGCGGCGGCGAAGTTGAAAGTTGCGGAAAACGAATTGCGCTACAGCGAGGGAAAATTTCACGCCGGCGATCGCTACCTTGGATTCGTCGAACTCGCGCGCACGCTGGCCGGCACCGTGCCGCATCCGCTCAACACTGTCGCCGAAGGCAGTTTTGGCGCCACTTATCCGAATGGTTGTCATATTGCGGAAGTCGAGATCGATCCCGAGACGGGCGCAGCCATGATTGCGCGCTACACGGCGGTCGACGATCTGGGCAACGTCATCAATCCGGTGCTGGTCGCAGGCCAGGTGCACGGCGGCGTGGTGCAGGGCGTGGGCCAGGTCTTTGGCGAACACGCGATATACGACGCCGTCACCGCGCAACTGCTCACCGGCAGTTTTCAGGATTACGCGATGCCGCGCGCCGGCATGCTGCGCGACATCGCGGTCCACGATTACCCGGTGCCGACGCCGACCAACGCGCTCGGCGCAAAGGGGGTGGGCGAATCCGGCTGCAGCGGCTCGTTACCCGCCCTCGTCAACGCCACCGTCGACGCGCTGCGCCCGCTCGGCATCAAGCATCTCGACATGCCGTTCACGCCGTCGAAACTGTGGCACGCGATACGCGCCGCGCGATAGGCGAAAGGTTTTGGCGGGTTACGACTATGTCGTCAAAATAATGTGTACTAGTCGCGGCCCGATCTTGCAGGGAATGTCGGCTATCGGCCAATACCGGTCACTCACCAGCCGGCTACGATACTCGAAAGCGGTCGGTTACCTTAACTGCTCCGCAATTGGCATTCGGGCTAAAATCCATAAACTCGCCCGCCGTGAGGAACGATATGCGCCGATTCGCGAATTTCCTTTATCCAGTTCTGTTTATTGCGTCCGCCATGGTCTGCGCGCAGGGCTATCCAGCCAGGCCGGTCCGAATCATGCTGGGCTATCCGCCGGGAGGCGGCACCGATGTTATGGCGCGCACGCTCGCGGCCAAATTGACTGAAGCATTTGGACAGCAGGTCATCGTTGACAACCGTCCGGGCGCTAACGCGAACTTAGCTGCGGATATTGCGGCAAGAACGCCGCCCGATGGCTATACCGTGCTCATGATTTCGACATCACATGCGATCAACAAGCCGCTTTACCGCACTTTGAAATACGATCTGGAAAAGGATTTCGCGCCGGTTATACGTTTTGCCGTCGTGCCCCATGCTGTGGTCACGCATCCTTCACTACCGGTGAAATCGATACGCGATTTGATTAGCCTTGCGATGGCGCGGCCCGGTCAACTCACGTTTGCCTCTTCCGGTGTCGGCGCTTCGGATCAAATTGCGGCGGAAATGTTCGGCGTCATGACGGGCACCCGCCTTATACATGTGCCTTACAAAGGTGCGGGGCCCGCGATGACCGACCTTGTGGGCGGTCAGGTAATGCTTTTCTTTGCAAGCATGCCGGCCGCGCTGCCCCACATCCAGAGTGGCCGCATCAAATGCATCGCAGTAACGAGCGAGCACCGTGCCGCGGTGTTGCCAGATATACCGACAGTGGCAGAAGCGGGGGTGCCCGGCTACGCGCTGAGCACCTGGTTTGCGATGCTGATTCCGGCCGGTGCGCCGAAGGACGTGATTGCGCGGCTGAATGGCGAAATCAATAAGATCATAATACTGCCGGATGTCAAAGAACGTTTGGCCGCGGTCGGTGCAGAACCGCTGGGAGGCACGCCGGAAGCATTTGCTACTTTTCTCAAATCCGAGATCGCTAAATACGCGAAGATAATTCACGACACCAACATCCAGGTCGAATGAGTGAATCTGAGCTTCCCTCTATTTTTCGTCTTCCAAGGAAATCAACCACAAAACCGCTAAGGCATTGGGTCTCTCCATCCCGCAGTCGCTCCTGATCAGCGCAGACAAGGTTATCGAGTAAGAACGCGAACGACCGCTATGGAGCAAATCGACTGACCGGTTAGGGTCGATAGCGGACATTGTCTGTCAGATCAAGTCGTGACCGATGCAAATAAATAGAACAAATCCGATTGTTTTTGCCGTCAATTGAATCACTGAATCACAAAACTACTCGTAATCTTTACAGGAGTCATCATGGCGGCAAAGAAGCCACCTGAACCGAATCTCGATACTTTCGCGCTAGCGCGCGCGGCCGGACTCGACAAAGCAGTCAAACAATTTCCGGCGGACGTCGTTGCCGCGGCGCACGCCGCCGCGACCGCGCGCAACGCGATGCCCGCGCTCGACGATGTAGCGGCCGAGCCGTGGCCGCCGATGCGCATGAGGAAAGCGCCATGAACGACCTGCACTGGTTGACCGCGGGCGAGATCGCCGCCGAGTACGCCGCGCGCCGCCTGTCGCCGGTGGAACTCGTCAAGGCGCTGCTTGACCGCATCGCGCTCTACGATCCGCAGTTGAACGCATTCATCAAGGTCGATGCCGAGGCGGCGCTCGCTTCTGCGCGGCTGGCGGAGAAGGAGATTTTCGCCGGGCGCGCGCGCGGGCCGCTGCACGGTGTACCCGTCGGCATCAAGGACATCATCGACATCGCGGGCCAGCCGACCACCTGCCACTCGAAAATCCTGCTCAAGAATGTCGCGCGCGCGGACGCGCCGGTCGTCAGCCATCTGCGCGCGGCCGGCGCGATCATGCTCGGCAAACTGTCGCTGCATGAATTCGCGATCGGCGGCCCGTCTTTCGATCTGCCGTTCCCGCCGGCGCGCAATCCGTGGAACACTGACCATCATCCGGGCGGCTCGTCGTCGGGTTCGGGCACCGCGCTGGCGGCGGGCTTCTTGCCGCTCGCATTGGGCACCGACACCGGCGGCTCGATCCGCAATCCCGCGGGGAGCTGCGGCGTGGTCGGGTTGAAGCCGACTTACGGGATCGTATCGCGGCGCGGCGTTTTCCCGCTGGCGTTCACGCTCGATCACGTCGGGCCGATGACGCGTTCGGTCGGCGACATCGCGCTGGCGCTCGACGTGCTCGCCGCGCATGACGCGGGAGATCCCGGCAGCGCGGCGGGTGCCCACCACCATTTCGGCGCGGATCTGAAACGCGGCGTGCGCGGCCTGCGTATCGGTTTCGTGCGGCACTTTCATGAGTCCGACAATATTGCGGACCCGGAAGTCGCGGCGGCACTCGATGACGTTGCGCGCGTGTTGAAGAAAGAAGGCGCCGAGGTGCGCGATATCAAGCTGCCGCGCCTGCAGGTGCTCGCCGGCGTGCAGCGCGTGATCATGCTCGCCGAATCGTGGGCGATCCATGATAAGTGGCTGCGGCAGCGGCCCGGCGATTATGCCGAGACCTCGCGCATCAAACTGATGGGCGGCGCATTTCTGTCTGCCGCCGATTACGTGCACGCGCAGCAGCACCGCTTGCAACTGACGGACGCCGTCGATGCCGCCTTTCGTGATGTTGACATCCTGCTTACCGCGAGCTCGTTCGATCCCGCCTGCCGCATCGACGATGCCGCGGAACTCGCGCGCACCTACCCGCGCCAGGCGCGCAGTCCGTTCAATCTGACCGGCCATCCCGCGCTCGCCATGATGAGCGGCCTCTCGAAAAAAGGCCTGCCGCTGTCGGTGCAGTTCGTTGGCCGCGCGCATGACGAAGTCACGCTGCTGCGCGCCGCCGCCGCGTACGAGCGCGCGACCGACTGGCACACGCGCCGGCCGCCTATAAAAAAAGCAACCGCCGATAAACGCCGATGAACGCCGACGTGAAAGGTAGCGCAGGCGACTCGCCTGCATTCGTTGACGGAGCAGACGAGGTTGCCTGCGCTACTTAAGCGCGTTAGTTGTTTTTGACCTTATCCGTGTTCATCTGCGTTCATCGGCGGTTAACTGTTTTGAATTTGTTTTAATAAAAGCGTTAATTACAAAGGGGGGAGAAATCATGCTGGATCGCCGTAGTTTTATGTCGTTAGTTGCAACCGCTGCCGCCATGCCGCAAGCGGCGTGGGCGCAACCCAAGCCGGGCAAGGTCGCGCTTTACGCGAACGTGGGCGCGGTGCTCACGCGTTACGAAGTCGATGTCGAAGGAGTCGCGCTGACCCAACGCGAAAGCGTGACGTTGCCCGCCGGCGTGCAGTACGCGTGGCCGCATGTGTCGCGACGGTTTCTGTACGTCGCGACCAGCAGCAGCGCGTCGGGCTACGGCCCCACCGGCACCGACCATCATGTCACGGCGTTTCGCATCGATCCGGCGAGCGGGGCGCTGACGAAGCACGGCGAGTCGATCCGGCTGCCGGTGCGGCCGATCCACATGACGACCGATATTCCGTCGGAGCATCTGCTGGTGGCATTCAACAGTCCGAGTTCGTTGCGCGTCTATCGCATCAACAAGGATTTCACGCCGGGCGA
>JAYVME010000227.1:0-4670 GCA_043759115.1 Betaproteobacteria bacterium
GCAACCAGTTGCCCGCCGGTGCCGATGCCGCCGGCGACGATGAGCGGAATCTTGATCGCGCGTGCCGCCGCGGCAGCGGCGACCATCGTGCCGACCGGCTCGATGCCCGGATGGCCGCCGGCTTCGGCGCCGACCACCGTCACGGCATCAACACCGAGCGATTCGGCCTTCTTCGCGTAGCGCACGCCGGGGACTTTGTGCAGCACCTTGATGCCGGCGTCCTTGAAGCGCTTGATATACGCTTCGGGGTTGTTGCCGGCGGTTTCGACAAAACGCACGCCCTCATCAATGACCGCATCGATGAGCGGCGTCACGCGGTCGGCGCCGTCACGGCTGATGCGGATCATGATGTTTACGCCGAACGGCTTGCCATTGGTGATTTCGCGGCAACGCCGGATGCCCGCGCGCAGCGCCGCGACGTCCTTGAAACTTGCGGCGGTCATGAAACCCATCAGCCCCGCATTGACCACCGCGCCGACATACTCAGGATTGGCGAGCCACATCAGTCCGCTGGCGATCACCGGTAGCCGGATGCCGTAGAGTTCGGTGATGCGGGTTTTAAAGAGCGCTTCCATCTAGGGCAATGGAACCGCCGATGAACGCCGATGAACGCGGATGTTAAAAGCCGAATTCGCCAACCGGCAGCCGGTTTGAGGGAGGGCGATCATCGATTCCGCTCGAAAATATTTTCGGAAAGTCGATTCTGAGAAGATGAACATTTTTCGCCTTTCCATCCGCGTTTATCGGCGGTTGCGTTTTGCTTGAGGACGACCAAAGCGTCGGCGGCGATGACGCCCTGTCCTGCGTGCCGCACAAACAGCGGATTGATGTCGATTTCGGCGATGCGGTCCGCATGCTCGGCGACGAGCCATGACAGGCGCGACAGCGTGTCGGCCAGCGCATCGACATCGAGCGCGGGCTGGCCGCGAAAGCCATGCAGCAATGCCGCGCCTTTGATCTCGTCTATCATCTCGCGCGCCGCGTCGACATCGAACGGCGCGAAGCGTCGCGTCACGTCTTTCAGCAGTTCGGTGTAAATGCCGCCTAAACCAAACACCACGACCGGCCCGAAGAAGCGATCATTGACGGCGCCCACGATGACTTCGAGGCCGTTCGCCATTTCCTGCACCAGCACGCCGTCGATACGGGCTTTCGCATCGTGCTTGCGTGCCGCGGCGAGTATGTCGCGTGCCGCGCTTTTGAGTTCATCGAGACTTCGTACGTTGAGCCGGACGACGCCTGCTTCGGTTTTGTGCGGGATGTCAGCGGATTCAATCTTGACCGCCAGCGGGAAGGGCAGCGGCGCAGTCTTCAGGTTCGCAACATCATCGGTACTCAACACGACTTCTTTGACCACCGGTATGCCGTAAGCCGCGAGTGCCTGCTTGGAGCGGTGTTCGCCCAGCGTGCCGCTGACGGACGGCAGGTCGAGCGCCTGCTTCGCCACGATGCGCGGCGCCGCTTGCCGCGGGCGTTTGGCGAATGCGAGCTTCTTTTGCGCGAATTCGTTGAGAGCGGCGAGCGCGCGCACGGTGCGTCCGGGCGAAAGTATGCACGGCACGTCATTTTCTTCGAGTAATTGCATGACTTCCGGATTGTCATCCGGCGACGTCGGCCAGTTGAGGATGACCGGTTTATCGGTGGCGCCTGCGATTTCAACGAATGTGCGCGACCACGCCGGCGCCGCCGTGCCGCGCGGCGAGCGCGCGATCATCTGGTCGATATTGGGGTCGGCGAGTACTGTCGCAATCACGCGGTTGTAGGACGCGAAGTTGTCGTTATAACCGTTGGCGGTTGCATCCACCGGATTGGCGACCGACGCATACGAGACGACCATTTCGCGCAGCTTGCTGGTGGTCGCCGCGGTGAATTTTGGCAATTCGAGCCCATGTTCGACGCAGCGGTCCGCGAGCAGCACGCCCGCGCCGCCCGACAGCGTGACGACGCCGACGCGGTTGCCGCGCGGGACCCGCCGCGCGCGGAAGACCTTCATCGCGTCAATGAGATCGTCCATGTCGCGCACTTCGATGAAGCCGCCGTGCCGGAATGCGGTCTGGAACAATTCGTAGCTCGCGGTCATGCGTGCCGTGTGGGAGGCCGCGGCCTGGCGGCCGACATCGGTGTTGCCGACTTTCCAGACGAGTATGGGTTTGCCGAGTTGGAGCGCGCGTTCACCGAGCGCGATCAGCCGCCGCCCGTCGGTCACGCCTTCCATGAACATGAAGACGGACTCGACGTCGCCGCGCTCGATGAAAAATTCCGCCAGTTCGAGCATCGAGATATCGGCTTCGTTGCCGGTCGAAATCGCGTAGTTGAAGCCGACGCCGTAGTAGGCCGCGGTGGCAACGACGCCGAAGCCGAAGCCGCCCGATTGCGTGACCATCGCGCACGGACCGGGTATCAGCGTCTTCAGTTGCACCGTGCCGCCGAAACCGACGCGCGCGTTGTCCTTGAGGTTTAGCATGCCGAGGCAATTCGGGCCGATCACACGCACGCCGCAGCGCCGGGCGGTAGCGATCAGTTTTTCCTGTAGCGCAAGGCCTTCGCCGCCGACTTCGCTGAAACCCGCCGACAGCACGATGGCGAAAGGAATGCCGGCCGCGCCGCATTGCTCGATGACATTGACGACATGGTGCGATGACAGCGCGACGAGCGCGACGTCGCAGGGTTTGGGTACCGATGCGATATCGGGATAGCAGGTAAGGCCTTTGATTTCCGGATATTTCGGATTGACCGGATAGACCCTGCCCTGGAAACCAAATTCGGTGAGAAGCTTCAACGGTTGCCCGCCGATGCGCGTCAGATCGTTCGAGGCGCCGACCACCGCGACTGCGCGCGGATTGACGAGGCGTGAAAAATCCTGCACTTGACGCGCGGACGTGCCGACGGACTGATCCAAGGGAAATCCTTTGAACGGAAGGAGTGTGCATCGAGATTTTACCTTGATTCATGCGGCCTTCGCCATTTACACTCCGATGGTGAAGTATCCAGCTCAAATATTTGCGCGGGCGCTATTATGCGCGGCGTCGTGCGCAGCAAGTGCCGCCGTCGCGCAACCCGCGTACCCGAACAAACCGCTGCGCCTGATCGTCGGCTTCGCGCCCGGCGGCGGCACCGACATACTCGCGCGCGCGCTCGGCCAGCCGCTCGGCGAACTGCTCGGCCAGCAGGTGACGATAGACAACCGCGCCGGCGCCGCCGGCATCATCGCCACCGAGCTGGGTGCCAAGGCGGCACCCGACGGCTACACGCTGCTTGTCGGCAGTTCCGCCGGGTTTGCGATCAATCCCAATCTCATGGCGAAGCTGCCCTACGATCCGGTGAAGGACTTCGCGCCGGTCGGCCTATTCGCGACGCTCTCGTACGCGCTCGACGTGCATCCGTCGCTGCCGGCGAAAACACTTCGGGATTTCATTGCGTTGGCACGCGCGAAGCCGGGCGCGATCAACTACGGTTCGGCGGGGCAGGGTTCGTCCACCCACCTCGCGATCGAGCAGTTCGCGATGATGGGGGGCGTGAAGATGACGCATGTGCCCTATAAAGGCAACACACCGGCGATGACGGCGTTGATGAGCGGCGAGGTCGCGATGGTGTTCGATCCGGTGTTGACCTCGACGCCGATGATCAAAAGCGGACGGGTGCGCGCGCTGGCGGTGACTACCGCACAGCGTTCGGCGTTGCTGCCGGACGTACCGACCGTGGCGGAGTCGGGTGTTGCGGGCTACGAATCGGGCAACTGGTTCGGCATTTTCGCGCCGGCCGGCACGCCCAAAGACATTGTCGAGCGCTTGAATGCGGCGATCAACAAGGCGATGGCGCGACCTGAGATGAAAGACAAGCTGACGAGTCAGGGCGCGGACGCACTGACCGGCACGCCCGCGGATCTCGCGTCGCTCGTGCAGCGCGAACTCGCGAAATTCGCGAAAATCATCAAAGCCGCCGGCGTGCGCATCGAATGAAACTCGAAAAACAACACCGCAACGTGCTCGTGCTGTCGGCGACGCAGTCCACTTTGCAAATCACCGGTGTGACGATGACCGCGGTCACCGGGCTCGCGGGCTACGCGCTCGCCGACGACAAATCGTTCGCCACCGTGCCGCTGACTTGCTACGTGTTCGGCTCGGCGATCACCACCATCCCGGCATCACTGCTGATGAAGGTGGTCGGTCGCCGCGCCGGGTTTCAGACGGGTACGGCGATCGGCATGCTCGGTGCGGCAATCTGCAGTCTTGGCATGTATCTCGCGAGCTTCTGGTTGTTGTGCGCCGGCATGACGGTAATGGGCATGTATACGGCGTTCGGCAAGTATTACCGGTTCGCGGCCGCCGACGCCGCCAGCGAATCATTCAGGGCGAAAGCGATCTCGTTCACGCTGGCGGGGGGCATCCTGGGTGGCGTCGTCGGCCCCGAAATGGCGATACGCACCAAGGATCTCTTTGCCGATCACGTCTTCATGGGCTCGTACCTGTCGCTGATTCTCGTGTGCATGCTGGCGACGCTGATACTCACGCGCCTCGACATCCCGCAACTCTCGGAGCACGAGCAAAAAGACCCCGGGCGGCCGCTCGGCGTCATCATGCGCCAGCCGGTGTTCGTGGTGGCGGTGCTGGTGTCCATGTTCTCCTATGGCATCATGAATTTGATGATGACTTCGACGCCGCTGGCGATGC
>JAYVME010000228.1:0-10502 GCA_043759115.1 Betaproteobacteria bacterium
TGATTATTCCGAGTGGGCTTTTGACGTTGGATTGCGATCAGCCCCCTTTGAGGGGGCCGCAATCCTGAATACCCCCGGCTTTGCCGGGGGATTGTTATTTTTGAAAATTCCGGACCCACATAATATCCGCAGCGCACGCGTAGTATCCGCGAGGCATGCGCAATAAGGAGGAGTGACTGTGACCTTATCCATACGCCGCCTTTCCGCTGCCTGTGGCGCGGAAGTTGCCGGCATCGACTTCACGCGGCCGCTCGGCGCGGATCGCGTGCAGGAAGTGGCCCAGGCCCTGGGCACACACGGCATCCTGCTATTCCGCGATGCAAATATCAATCCCGCCCAGCATATCGGGTTCAGCCGCCAGTTTGGCCCGCTCGAAACGCATGTCGTGGGTGAATTTAATCTGCCGGACCATCCCGAGGTCTTCGTCGTTTCCAACATTAAGGAGGCGGGCAAGATTAAAGGCGCGGTGTATGCCGGGCAGTATTGGCATTCGGATCTATCCTACATGAAGCTGCCGTCGCTCGGCTCGCTGCTGTTGTGCCATGAGATGCCGGAAACCGGCGGCGACACCATGTGGGCGAACATGTATCTTGCCTACGATACGCTGTCCGGCGTTATGCAGAAATTCATCGGCAAGCTGAAGGCGGTGCATGATTACAGCCATGCCTACGATACCTATTTCGCGCATCTCAAGGAGCGCCCGGCGCTGACCGCGGAGCAACGCGCGAAGACCCCGCCGGTCGAGCAACCGATGGTGCGCACGCATCCAGAAACCGGCCGCAAGGCGCTCTACGTCAACCCCGGCTTTACCACCGGCATCGTCGGCATGCCGAAAGAGGAAAGCGCGCCCATACTCGAATTTTTGTTTCGCCATGCGACGCGGCCCGAATTTATCTACCGCCACCGCTGGGATGTGCACGACATGATTTTCTGGGACAACCGCTGTACCATGCATTACGCGCTGTCCGATTACGATTTTTCCGTGCGCCGGCATATGCACCGCACGACCATCGCCGGAGATGAACCGTACTGATTCGGCGGGAGTAGCCGCAAGGCCGGCGATTCTTGGTGTCACTGCGGCCGGTTCGGATCGTCAAAGAATTCGCGCAGCATGAATTCCTCAAGCCCCGCGTTATCGCGGGCGCGGGCGGATAGCATGAGGTTGCGGCCGAGGCGCTGCGACTCCCACAGGAAATCCTCCTGCTCGTATTCGCGAATGATGGAAATCATCTTGCGCACCACCGCAATGCGCGTATCGGCATTGTTGCCCTTCTCCACCTCGATCACTTGCTTGGTGTTGCGGCGGATGTCCTTGTTCCAGCCGAAAAACATGAACTCCGCGCTGGTATAGCCCACGCGCATGATCTGGAACACGCCGCCGCCCTGCCGCGGATCGTAGCCGAACGTCTGGCGTCGCGTCGCAAGGTTGGCGGCGGCGATGCGGTTGCTGCGCGCCTTGTCGTCTTCAGCCGCTGGCGCGTTCGCCACGCTGCCGGGCGACGGCGGCGCCGCCGGCGTCGAGTCACCGCGCGCGCGGCGCCGCGCCTCTATGTATGAAGCGAGGTCGCCGTCAGCCGGCGGACGCAGGGGCGCCGGCGCGGCAACGGTGGGCGCGGGCACGGTTGGTACGGGCGTGGGCGGCGGCGTCTTGAGCGCGATGACCGGCGGCGGGGGTGGCGGGCGCGGCGCCGGTACTGCGCGGATCGCCGGTGCCGGCTGCGCCTGCAGTGCCGGTGGCGCAGCCGGCACCGGTGCGGATGGCGGGCGCGGCGGTGGGGCCAGTTGCACAACCAGTGAGCCGCGTGCCTGGCCAAGTTCGGACTGCTCGGGCGACGGCCGGCGTATCTGCGGCAGCCACTGCCACATGACCGCGATGTGCACGAGTAGCGACAGCGCAATCGCTACCCAGATGGTGGGTATCGTCACGCCTTCGCGTCGTTTGCGGAATTCGTCACTCATCGGTTATTCAAATGCGCTTCGGGAGTGCAACGGTTCGCAGATTGCGCGAGCGGCGTGTATTACAACGGCGCTCTCCCGGACCCCGGCTTACTATAGAGGGACGGTTGCGTCGTTAGTTCCGGTTCCCCGCATTACGCATGATGCTGGGATCTCGCGGGCAACTCCGCGAGCTCGATGAGGCAGTTTTCGGTGGCGGCCGGATCAATGAAGGCAATGCGGCAGCCGGCGTGGCCGCTGCGCGCCACCGGGTCGAGCAGCGGCACGCCTTTCGCTTTGAGTTCCGCCAGCGCCTGGTCGCTTCGGTATCCCGCACCACGACGCCGACATGCTCGATACGTTTTATCTTCACTGCTGCTCTCCGAGTAAGGTTACGCGCTGCTCCGCGCCGGTCAATGCGACGACTGGCCCTCGAGCAGCAGCTTGACGACCTGCGGCGTGATGTCGCGCGCGCGGCTGTCGAGTTCCGCGTCCGTGAGATTCGCGATCGGGTGCGGCATGGCGAGGAATTTGAAATCCTTGAGTCCCCACGAGCGCGCCATCGCCTGGCCGGTGCGCATGAACACGTCCGTGATGATGGACGCCGAGGGCATTCCCTGCTGTTCGAATACTATGCTGTCGAGCACACTGCCCGAGCTGCATGACCCTCAATCGCCGACGCCGGCGACGACAACGTCGCAGCCGGCTTTGAATTCGGAGATGATCTCCGGGGACGGCGGTATGCCCGCGCTCTTCTTGCGGCGCATGACGTGCGCTTTCATGCCGTGCTCGCTTTCGAGCAGTCCCGCGATGCGCAGCAGCAACTGGTCGGAATTGTGTTTAGAATTGTCGACGAGGCCGACGCGCAGGCCGGCGAGCGATTTGGGCCGCGGTACGTACGCAATCTTGCGCCCCTTGGGCTCGATGGTGGGATCGAATATCTGCACTGTCATGACGCGCTCCTTTGGTTACGTAAATACAAACTTATCGGCACACGAGAACACACCGGCTCACGGCCGGTGAATTTCCTTCGTAACGGCTTGCGACCCGTTCCGGCCGCCCCAGCCGGGAATATAGGCCGACTGCACGCCGGCAAGCCCGCCCGCCATGACGACGAGAAAATCGTTGGGCTCGTGCACGAGCGACACCAGCGTGGTTTCGTCTTCCGCGGTGATCGCGCCGTCGCGTAAATTAATGCGCTTCAATTCGGCCACCGAAATCTGCGTGTGCTCGACGCAGTAGCGCTTGACGTCATCGCGGCTCCAGCCGGCTTTGGCGATGACGGCCATGTGTTCGCCCGCAAACACCAGCGCGTAATAGGGTTTGCGCGCGGTGCCCGCGGAGACGCGCATCTGCGCGCACGCTGTCGTCAGCACGCCTTCCGGCGTATTGGAGAGGCCGTTCGAATACTGGTGCACGCCTAGTGCGGCCATGATCGTGACCGCATTCTGCTCGCGCTTGAAGCCGCGATCCACGTGCAGCGGCGGCCACGGGCTTTCCACTTCGTTCTCGGCGATGCAGAAAGTGTATTTGCCGGGATGGCCGAGGCTGCTGCGATCCAGTTCGCCGGGCAGTGTGCCAATCGTGTTGCGCATGACGAGCCGCACCGCGCGGCCGATGGTCGCATTCGCGCGCCAGCCGGGCCCGAACAAATTGTCGCCGCAGTTCATGTCGAGCTCGCGCGCGATGGGACCGTTCACGATCATCAACACCGCCGAGCCGCCGGTGCTGGTGGCGGGGCCGTGGTAGCCATAGAGCGGATCGGCGAGCGCCTCGACCGCGGCGACGACAACCGGCATGTATTCGGGTCTGCAGCCGGCGAGCACCGCGTTGATCGCGACCTTTTCCGCGGTTACGGAAACCTGCCGGTTTTCGATGAAGGCAATTTGTTTGTCCGGTTCAAGCTTGACCATTGCCAGCATGGCGTTGATGCGCTCGGCGGTGGGCGGCACGACCGGCAAGCCGTCGGTCCAGCCTTTGGCGTAGCAAAGTTCCATGGCTTCGGCCATGTCCGGCGCATCATAATGACGTGACTGCAGTTGCATCGTGACCTCGTCTCGTAGGCGGCCCCGGCGGGCCAACATTTGGAGTCACAGTATGCCCGCACCGGCCACCAGCGGCAAGGCAGGCGCGCAAATTCACGCTGCAGAATGTGGTGAAAGGCGCGGCGTCGATTTTTTTCCGCCATCGGCGGATATCGTACGCCGATAAACGACGTGGCCGTCGCGCGGGTCAACCCGGCAGCGCGCTGCCACACAGTACGCGCCCGCACCAAGCGTCGGCCCGGTCAGGCGGCGGACGGGCGCCTGATGATTTCAGCATCGGTGAACAAAGACGTAACGACCACTTTTTGTATCTCTTTATCATCCGGCACGACATACAGGATGGGGTTGATCAGTTCCTCGAATATCCCCCTCAAGCTGCGCGCGCCGGTTTTGTACTCCATGGCTATTTCCGAGATCTGGTCGAAAACCTTCGGAGCTATGCTCAGTTCGACCCCCTCGTTCTTGAATATTTCGCGAAACTGGTTATAGATGGAGTTTTTGGGTTCTGTCAGTATTCTGACCAGCATCGCCTTGGTCAGACTCTTGAAGTTGGCGATGATGGGCAGCCTGCCGGTGAATTCGGGGATCAGGCCGTATTCAAACAAGTCGGTCGGCTTCACGCGCGTGTTCAGCCGGTCGAGAATATTCTGATTGTCGTCATTGGTCGTGGAGATGAACCCGTAGCCATGGGTCTTGGACATGATGTTCTCGAGGCCGACGAACGCGCCGCCGCAAATGAACAATATGTTGGTGGTGTCGAGATACTCCTTTCCCAGCTTGGCCGGATAGCCTTCCATGATCTTCAGCAGCGCGTGCTGCACGCTTTCACCCGAAGTGCTGCGGGTTTCGGCATTGGTCGCCTTCAATTTGTCGATTTCATCGATAAACACAATACCGATCTGCGCCCTGGAAATGCTGCCGTCGGCTTTGTCGACGAGCCGTTGCATAATGGCCTCGATTTCTTCGTTGACGTATTTGGTTTGCGCCAGTGAAGTGGCGTCCGCGGTCACGAACGGAACGCCGACGACTTTCGCCAGTGTCTCGCACAGCAGCGTCTTGCCGGTGCCCGAGGGGCCGATGAGCAGCACGTTGCTCTTGGCGATTTCGATGGTGTCTTTTTGCGCTTTTTCTATTTTCTTGTAGTGCGAATAAACGGCCACCGCCAGGATCTTCTTGGCTTCATCCTGGCCGATCACATACTGATCAAGATATTTCACGATGAAACTCGGTTTTATTCTTTTATCGAGCAAGGTCGTGTCCCCGTTATTTGAGTTATCGATGATGCCGTCCGGCAACCGCCACGGCGAAAGCTTCCGCCTCACCTGTGCGAACGTCAAGCACTTAAACAAGCCGGCGCGATGCGCGACACAAAATGCAATATCATATGCCTGATGCGCCCCGCCCTGCGCGGCGGCGCCATTCGTGATCATCATAAATCAACGGGAGACGCATCATGTTGTGGGCCATTTCATGCACCGACAAGCCGAACACCGCCGCGGCACGCGCCGCGGTTTTGCAGTCGCACCGCGATTACCTGCAAAGCCAGAAAGGCATACTCGTGCTGGCGGGCGCGACGCAGACCGACGATGGCGCAACCGCCCTCGGCAGCCTGTTTGTCGTCAATGTGAAGAGCCGCGCCGAAGCCAAGGCTTTTTCGGACGGCGATCCGTTTACGCAGACCGGCGTGTTTGCCAACATAACCATCACACGCATGAACAAGGGGCAGTGGAATCCGGAGGCGGCGGAGGGGGCTTAAGCGGGATTGCCACGAAATTCTCGGCGTCGTTTAACAAAAAAGCCCCGGTCAGGGCTTTTTTGCTGTTGGCGTGCCTTGATCCGGCGAGCAGCCCTTCAGCCCGGCGATGATCTGCGGCAGACGATTGCCGCCGCCAGGACGACAGGCGCGTCGAGGAATGGTCGGGGTTTAACCGAGCGTGGCGAACATCGCCACCACGGCGGCTGCCATCACGCCGGTGGCCAGCCACCCCAGCACGCGCAGCCGGCGTTTGATGACAAACGGCCCCATGACGTCGGACCGCACCGCAAGCAACATCATCACCGCCATGATCGGCACCGCGATCACGCCGTTGACAATCGCGCTCCAGACCAGCGCCTTGATCGGGTCGATGCCGACGAAGTCGATCCCAACGCCGATGACCGTCGCAATGGTCAGAATCGCGTAGAAGCCGCGTGCCTTGAGCAACGGCAACCCCAGCCCGATCGGCCACCTGAATGTTTCGGCTACCGCGTAGGCGGCACTGCCGGCGAGTATCGGCACCGCCAGCAAGCCGGTCCCGATGATGCCGAGGCTGAATAACAGAAACGCAAATTCGCCGGCCACCGGCCGCAGCGCTTCGGCGGCCTGCGCCGAGGTTTGAATATCCGTGACGCCATGCGCATGCAGAGTGACGGCAGTAGTCAACATGATGAAAAATGCCACGCTATTGGAAAACACCATGCCGATCCAGGTGTCGATCTTGATGCGTCGCAAGTGCACCTGCGCCTGCTCGGGCGCATCCCGCAGCGGTTCCTGGCCCGGGTTCGCGCGCTGTTCCTCCACTTCCTGCGAGGCCTGCCAGAAGAAGAGATAGGGACTGATGGTGGTGCCGAAAACCGCCACCACCGTGCTGATGTACTCGGACTTGAACGACAGTTGCGGCAGCAGCGCGCCGCGCAGGGCGTCGCCCCACGGCACCTGTACCACGAAGACGGTAGCGACGTAGGCGAACAAACTCAGCGTCAGCCATTTAAGGATAGGCGCATAGCGGGGAAACGGCACGAAGATCGCGAGCACCAGCATCACGAGCGCGAAGAGGACCACGTAGAACTTGCTGTCGCCGCCGATCATGATCTCCAGCGCGCTGGCCATCGCGCCCAGATCCGCCGCGATATTGATGGTATTGGCGACCAGCAGCAGCGCGACGATGAAGTACAGCAGAGCGCGCGGGTAATGATCGCGAATGTTGGCGGCGAGACCGTTCCCGGTGACGCAGCCGATGCGCGCCGATACGATCTGGATGCCCACCATCAGCGGGGTCGTGAACAGCACCGACCACAGCAGCCCGTAGCCGAACTGCGCGCCCGCTTGCGAATAGGTCGCGATGCCGGACGGATCGTCATCGGCCGCGCCCGTGATGACGCCGGGACCGAGCTTCTTCAGCAGCGGCACGTTATCGCGCGGATTGCGGGCAGTTTTTTTGTGAACTTTCATGCGTAACTATGACCTGGCGTAACGGCCGGGAATTCCCTTATGGTTGCCCGCTTGTCATGCTTCTTTGGTTTTCTCGCCGCCCAGCAGTTCTACCAGAGCGGCGAGGAACAGCGACAGTTCCCCCGTCATCAGCGTAAAGTCCAGATCGAACTGTTCGTCCTTGTTCTCGACCTGCTGCGCGGTTTCCGGTTTGAGAATGTTGAGAAAATCGATGCGTTTGATTTGCAGGTTTTCAGTCAGCACGAATGAAATCTTGTCTTGCCACGTCATGCCGAGCCGGGTGGCGGTCTTGCCGGATGCGATGTGGGCCTGGATGTCTTTGCCGTCGAGCGCATGGCGCACGTAGCGCACCGTCGCCTTATTGGCGTCGCCGGAGCGCAGTTCCAGATCCTGATCGATCGTAAAGCCGGGCGCGACTTTGCCCTTGGCGAGCCAGCCGGTCATCGCCGCGGACGGCGACAGTTGCGTATCGAGCCGGTTCGCCGGGAATTTATTACCGGACTTGCGCAGCGTTTCGAGCAGGCGTTCGGCCCGGGCTTCCGTCACGCTATCGACCACCAGCCAGCCGTTGGCGGAGTCGATCCATGCGGGCGTGGTCTGCCGGCGCGCGAGTGCGCGGGGCAGAAGTTCGGCGAGGACGCGCTCCTTGATTTCGCGCATCTGCTTGCGGCCTATGGTATGGCCCTGTTTTTTGGCCAGTTCCGCCGCGCGTTCCGCCGCGACCTGCCTCACCACCGACGCCGGCAGAATCTTTTGCTCGACGCCCAGCGCGCACAACCAATGCCGGTTCAGGGTGTATAGAAACGGGCTCTCCTGTTGCGGCGGTATCCAGCCGTGGCTTTCCATCTCAAAACTGTTGCAGGGCTGGAGAGCGCGGCCGGCGAGTGTTTTCTCAAGAGCGGCGGCGGTGATATTCCAGTCGGGGCCGAGCCGGTAGACGAGCAGATTTTTGAATCGCATGAAGTCCGCGCAAAAAAAGGACGCAGTATACTAGAGCCTGTTACAGAGTGACCTGAAAACAGGATCGTATCGAATGCGGGTCAGCGCCGGACATACCATGCAAAAAGCGATTACCGGGAAAGCGCCGAGCAAAGGCGCGAATAAATCGCGGTCTGCGCAGGACCGCTTCCTGTCACAAATGCTTACGGAGCATCTGAAGGTTGCCGTGTTCCTGGTCAACGGCATCAGGCTTGAAGGGCAGATTATGTCGTTCGATGAACACGTGATCCTGCTGCAGGGGGAGGTGACCGATCATGTGTACAAACATGCGGTGTCGACGATTCAGCCGATAACGGCCGCCGTCGCCAGGACAAAACGCAGCGTCAAGGCAGGGCCGGCGCGTGCCGCCCCGAGCGGTGCGGCAAGAGCGCAACCGGATAATGCCCGCGCGTTCTCGATGGGGGCCGAGGCCGCCGTGCCGGATACGCGCCGTCAGCCGGTGGTCGTCATCCGGGCCAAGCGCCGGTCGATCAAAAGCGTCGAAGATAAAAGTTGACGGCGCTGCGATTGCCGCGCGCCCCGCTACGCCGGTTGCCAGCGCAGATCGAGCGTGAGGGGATAAGCGGGGTTGGGCGGTTCCGGTTCGATTACGCGCGGCCACGTGGTAGGTGCAGCCGCTTGCGGACTTGACCTTGGGGTGAGACATTCGCGTTATCCGAGCACATCAAGATGGGGGAGTAAATGACAGAGCAATTCACCATGGCAATCACTGGGGATGCCATCATTAATCGGCGAATATCAGTCAGCAGGGACGCAGGGTTTCTCTCTCTGGTTAGGGTTATCCGCGATGCTGATATCGGCTATACCCATCTCGAGACGCTAATACACGACTATGATGGGCCTGAAATATCCTGCGGCTGAGAAGCAAGTAATGGGGTCAAAGCAAGTAATGGGGTCAGGTCTATCGTCGTAGCATGTCAAGAGTTGCATAATTACGCGAAGCCAGCCTTTCGCCACCGCCCGCTGATCGCGGACGTTGTTGTTTTTAGCTGCTGCGCGCCGGGTCCACCGGAGAATACAAGCGAGCCCGCAGATGAACACGCGCACGGTGTGCCGGCGCGCATGAGCTGGGCGCGGTTGCTCAAGCGCGTCTTCGACATCGATCTCGAACACTGCCCGCATTGTGGCGGCGCCCTGAAGATTATCGCCGCCATCGAAGAGCCTGCCGTGATTGCCCGGATACTCACTCATCTGGGCTTGCCTGCGCGTGCGCTGCCGCGCTCCCCGGCGCGGCCGCTGGCGTTGTTCCGGGCGGCCTGATACTCAAGTCAAGAACGGTTCTGCAACGGGGCCGACGGTCCGGCTCGGCCCGCATGCGCGCGAAGCGGTCAAATTGCGATGAAGTGAGCCGCGGCGGGTCGATGAAGGGTTCAACTAATCGAGAGAGCGAAATTGTCACTGAACACCGGCGATTGACCGCTTGCAGGGCCGGCGATATAGTTCCAGACAGTGAAAAAGGGGGGGGTAAATTTTTCAAAAGGACTTTTCCTACAGCCTCAACGTGCAGTTCAGCGGCTGCCGAAGGCAGTCCGCTGGAACGAAGGATTCGGCCACAGCAGCGCAAGCACGTTGCTTTAAGCCGCCTGCAACAGGAACTCAACTTTCACAGCCTCGAACGGAAACACGATACTGCCTTCTCCAGTGCGATCAAGAATACCAGCACTCAGCAATGCAATCACGTCGCCATGAACAGCCTTTACGTCACGACCGACACGTCGAGCCGCTTCGCGGATGGACACGGGACCGGCCCCACACAGCGCCTTGAGCAACTCCCACCGCTTGGCGGTTAGCACTTGCCAAAGCAACTCTGGGGTAGCAAAGCTGATACGCGCGGTTTTTTGAGATTTTCCTGTCTTCCAAGCCTGCACGAAATCGCCCATTGAGGCGACAGGTGTACGTACGTCAAGAGTTACGGTTTTCATTGTTCCACCTCGCTATGTCTCGTTGAAAATCAGCGACCAGCTGATCCGGTGTGGTGAATCTGTAGGTGCGCTCGACGCCGCCGAAGTGTCGATGGTCGCCTTTACCAACCTCGTTGTCGTAGCGAACGACACACTCACCTTGCACCACGTAAGCTAGCCGGTACTTAAACGCATGGCGGGAACCGGCTACGGGCTTCGGGACTTGCCACAACACCAACTCGGCAAACGCTGCTTCAGAATACGCGATTCGAGTGCGGACAAGCTGGATAGCCTTCATGTTGGAGACAATAACAACATGCGCCTCTGTTGTCAATAACTCCAACGAATACGGATAGATTTATGAGGCCGAACGTGGAGGTGACCGGCGCTGCGCGGCTTCATCGGGCAGCG
>JAYVME010000229.1:0-4663 GCA_043759115.1 Betaproteobacteria bacterium
CGCCGATGACGCGCACCACAAACCGGCCCCGCTATCGGATGGCGAGGTCCGCAAGGTCGACAAGGCGGGAAAGAAACTCACCATCAAGCACGGCCCTCTGGAGAACATCGACATGCCCGCGATGACCATGGTGTTTCAGGTCAAGGATCTGAAAATGCTCGACCAGGTCAAAGCAGGGGACAAGGTGAAATTCCAGGCGGATCTGCTTCCAGGCGGCAAGACCGTCATCACGCGGATCGAAGTGGTCAAGTGAAAGCGCGCTGCAGTTCGCGTTTTCTTTCACCTTGGTCAAGCGACTGCACCGGGCGGCAAGGTGCCCACGGGCGGAATCCGGCAAGCGTAGAATCAACACCATGAACCTGCGCCGAAACCGTGGCCACGTCGCGAAGCTTCTGCTGGGCGTGCTGTTGTTCGCCCAGGCCGCGATTGCGCTCGCGGCCTGCGAGATGCTGGACCATGCCCCGGCGATGGCATTTGCAAAGCAGGAGTCCATGCCATGCCACGGGGAACCGGCGCCGAATCCGAATCTTTGCCTTGCGCATTGCACGAGTACCGACCAGAGCGCCGGTACTCCGCATTTCGTCGTACCGGTTTGGTGCGCTGTGGCGCCGCTTACAGTTGCAATCGCCGACCGTTGGCGCGAGCGCGTGCCTGCTGAGCGGCACCTGCCGCCGCACGCGGTCGGACCGCCGCCGCGGATACGCTTCCAGTCCTTCCTGATCTGATTTTCCGCGCGCCGTAACGCGGTGCCGGCATCCGCCGACACTCGAACGCTACACGCTCGGAGGATGTCATGCGATTGCTGCCGTGTTTATTGGCTGCGCTAGCCGCCGCTACCAGCGCACCGCTTGCCGCGCAAATCTGGACTGCGGAGTCACCGCGCAGTCCGCAATTGCAGGAACTCGTGGCTGAAGCCGTACGCAACAGCCCTGAAATCCGGGCAGCGAGCAATGAGCGCCTGGCGGCACAGCATCGGGTGTTGCCCGCCGGGGCGCTCGACGATCCGATGCTCGAGGCCGGGGTGATCAACGCGCCGCTGGCATCGCAGACTTTCAGGCGCGAAGACATGACCATGAAAATGCTCGGACTTTCGCAGAGGTTTCCGTTCCCCGGCAAGCGCGATTTGCGGCAGGACGTCGCGGCGATGAGTGCTGAAGCGGTCGCATATGCTTACCAGGAAACCGTCAATCGCGTGATCAGGGACGTCAAGGCCTCGTACTTCGAGCTCGCGTTCGTGGCCGAATCGGCGAGGTTGGTCGAAAAGAACAAGCAGGTACTCGATCAGTTCCTGAAGATTTCAGAATCGCGCTACTCGGTCGGACAGGGAAACCAGTCCGACGTGCTCAAGGCGCAGACGCAACTGTCGAAGATGGCCGACGAGTTGATCAAACTCACGCGCGAGCGCCGGGCGATCGAGGCGGAACTGATGCGCGCCCTCGGGCGCGGATCCGAAGCCGGCGTACCGGCACCGGCGGCGTTGCGCCTGCAGGAAACGCCATTGCAGCTCGAAGCACTGCTGCAATCGGCAAGCAGGGAACGACCGCAACTCCTCGGACTGAAAAGCCTGGTTAACCGCGGCAGCAAGGCGCTGGATCTCGCGCGCGCGGATTACTACCCGGATTTCGACGTGAAGTTCTCTTACGGCCAGCGCGACAAGACGCTTGACGGCATGGCTCGCGACGACATGGTGAGCGTTACCGTCGGCATCAATCTGCCTGTCTGGCGCGAGAAAAAACGTGATCCGCGCGTCGCAGAGGCGATTGCGATGCGGGAACAGGCTTTGGACCTGTACCAGGCGCAACTGAATGAATTGTCGTCGAAACTGCGGCAGCAGGTGGCCAATGCCGAGCAGAGCCTGAAATCGGCGCGGCTTTACGAGAGCGGCATTCTGCCCCAGGCCCGGCTCGCCGTGGAATCGTCGCTATCCGCATATCGCGTCAATCGAGTCGATTTTCTGACGCTGCTCGACAGCCAGATGACGGTCTTGAATTACGAAATCGCCTACGCGTCGGCGCTGGCGAATTACAACAAGGCGCTGGCGGAAATCGACCTGCTTACCGGGAAGGCGGCATTATGAACAGGCTGACATGGCTTGGAGGCGCCGCGCTTGTCGCTGCGGCAGGTGTTGCTGGGGGTTACTGGATAGGGGCGCGAAATGCGACGCAGGCGCCGCAGTCAGCGACAGCACACAGCGCCGCCGCGAGCGCCGAGCCCGGGGCGAAAAAAGAACGCAAGATTCTCTACTACCGCAATCCCATGGGTCTGGCTGATACCTCGCCGGTGCCGAAGAAGGATTCCATGGGCATGGACTACACCCCGGTTTACGAGGGTGAAGAGCCCGCATCCGATGGTTCGACCGTGAAGATCAGCATCGAAAAGGTGCAAAAGCTGGGCGTAAGGACCGAAGCCGCAGCGCAGCGGGAACTCACCCGCACCGTCAGGGCAGTGTCAACGGTGCAGGCCGACGAGCGCCGATTGCATACGGTGGCGCCAAGGTTCGAGGGCTGGATCCAGCGCCTTCACGTTAATACCACCGGCCAGGCGGTAAGACAGGGCGACGCGCTGATGGATGTCTACAGCCCCGAACTGATCACGGCGCAGCAGGAATATCTGATCGCCACGCATGGTGTGCAGGCGGTCGCCGGCGGCAGTGACGAAATCCGGGCCGGCATGCAGCGCATGGCTGAAAGTTCCCTGCAGCGATTGCGCAACTGGAACATCTCGGAGTCCGAACTGCTGCAACTGCAGAAGGAAGGCAAGGCGAGACAGTACGTCACCATGCGATCGCCGGTGAGCGGCGTGGTACTGGAAAAGCCGTCGATCCAGGGAAAGCGCTTCATGCCCGGTGACGTGCTGTATCAGATCGCCGACCTGTCCAGCGTCTGGGTGATCGCAGACGTGTTCGAGCAGGATCTCGGCATGCTGCGCCTGGGCCAGCCCGCCGCAGTCACGGTCGATGCCTATCCCGGCAAGCTGTTCAACGGCAAGATCACCTTCGTCTACCCAACTATCACTCCGGAAACCCGCACGGCGAAAGTGCGGGTCGAACTGACCAACCTCGAGGCGCTGCTCAAGCCGGCCATGTACGCAAAAGTAGAATTCGCGTCTAGCCGCGACAAAGCCAAAGTGCTAGCGGTGCCCGATTCGGCGGTGCTCGATTCCGGCACGCGGCAGGTGGTGCTGGTCGAACTTGGCGCCGGACGGTTCGAGCCGCGCGTTGTGAAGCTCGGCGCGCGCGGCGACGGTTACGTAGAAGTTCTCGACGGCGTGAAAGAGGGGGAAGCAGTCGTCGTCAGCGCGAATTTCCTGATCGACGCCGAAAGCAATCTCAAGGCCGCGCTCGGGAGCTTCGGGCATGGGGCGCATGGCGCCAAACCGGCCGCGTCCGCACCTTCGCCGACGCTGCCGGCGGCGGGTTCGGCATCTGGCGCCGTCGAATACCGGGGCGAGGGAAGCGTTGAGGCGGTGGACGCCGCTGGAGGCCGCGTGAAAATCGCCCACGGTCCGATAGCGGGCCTTCGCTGGCCCGCGATGACGATGGATTTCCGCGTGAAGGATCCAGCGCTCGTCCAAATGCTGAGGCCCGGGACGAAGGTTGAGTTCGACCTCGTCGACGCGGGTGGCGGCGAGTACCTTGTCGTGCGCGCGAAACCCTCCGCGAGTCACGGGACGCATTGAGATGCTCGGTCGGATCATCGAGTGGTCAGTCCGCAACCTGTTCCTGGTTCTTCTGGGCACGTTCTTCATCGTCGCGGCCGGCGTCTACGCGGTGTTGCGCACGCCGCTGGATGCGATTCCGGACCTCTCCGACGTGCAAGTGATCATCTACACCGAGTACCCAGGCCAGGCCCCGCAGGTCGTGGAGGACCAGATAACCTATCCCTTGAGCACGGCAATGCTGGCGGTGCCCAAATCCAAGGTGGTGCGCGGGCTCTCGGTATTCGGTGCGTCGTTCATCTACGTCATCTTCGAGGACGGGACGGATATCTACTGGGCGCGGACGCGGGTGCTGGAATATCTCAACTTCGTCTCCGGGCGCATGCCGCGCGGCATCAATCCGACCCTGGGCCCGGACGCCACCGGCGTCGGCTGGGTGTATCAGTACGCAGTCGTCGCCGCCCAGCGCACGCTGGCGGAGCTGCGCACCATCCAGGACTGGTTCGTGCGCTACCAGCTCACCAAGGCCCAGGGGGTGGCGGAGGTGGCGAGCGTCGGCGGGTTCGTCAAGCAGTATCAGGTGGTCGTGGACCCGCGCAAGCTGCAGGCTTATGGAATTGCGCTCAACAAAGTCGCCGAAGTGATCCGGTCCAGCAACCGGGACGTCGGCGGCCGGGTCATCGAATTGGCGGAGACCGAATTCGTGGTGCGCGGCCGGGGGTATCTGCGCGGCGTATCCGACATCGAGAACCTGGTCGTCAAGGCGGACAAGGGCGTGCCGGTGCTGATCCGCGACGTGGCGAAAGTCGAGCTTGGGCCGGACGAACGGCGAGGCATCACGGAATTGAACGGCGACGGCGAGGTGGTTGCCGGCATTGTCGTGGCGCGCTACGGCCAGAACGCCCTCGACGTCATTCACAATGTCAAAGCGAAGATGGCGGAAATAGCCTCCGGCCTGCCGGAGGGCGTATCGCTGCAGACGGTGTATGACCGCTCCGACCTGATC